>JASFGJ010000458.1:0-4136 GCA_050123815.1 Desulfobacteraceae bacterium | reverse complement strand
CATTTCATATCTTTCTGCCCAGGCTAAAACAATCCCAAAAAATAGAAGCGCCGACATTCTCCATAGAGCTTCCTTATCAACCTGTGATTTCCAGATAAAATTGTGATAGAGGCCCTATCTAATTCTTTGCAAACCTTTCGTGATTGCGCTAATTTACCATTCCAGCATATGATGCAGAAGGCATGGCTCTTAATTTGAGTTGTTGGACACCTCTGCGAAGCGGGTTGTCGAGGCGCCACTAAAGCTGAAGTTTCTTCAACCCTGATTACCACAGTTCCAGCCGGTTTAAATGTTGACAAATAGACCTTTTCCCATTATTAATAGTTCGTACACGAAAGGCATATATAGCGCTTCCCCATTTAATATTCACTTTTAATAAGTTGTCTATGGCTGACATGGTGCTATTTCTTCTAAACACACGGTTCGCATGCGAAGTATCCAGGTCATGACGCCACGCCCCCCCAATAGACCGGATCACGCCATTTCCACTTCGGTAAATGAGTATATCAGAGCTCATGGTGAACCCGAGGCACAATGTCACCCAAATCTCCCGGATTGGATAAAATCGAAGAAATCCTGCCGTCTAAAACCTTTAAGCACTGTTGAACATCCATATGCGGATTGAACGTCTAAACGAATAACTATAGAAGGAGGTGCTTGTGAAAAAGAGAACCGTACTGCCTGTTATCCTTACGCTCTTATTGTTGTGTCTGCCCACAGCGGCCCTGGCATCGAACTTTGATACTCTCGTGGTGTTTGGTGACAGTTTGTCAGACAACGGCAATCTGTTCGCAATTGCTCCCACCCAAGTCCCCTCGGACTATTATTATCAGGGACGCTTTTCCAACGGACCGGTTTGGGCCGAATACCTTGCGGAGGAAGATTTCCTGGATTGCACTCTGGTGGACAATGCCTACGGCGGTGCAACCACCGACGGCACTTCACCCCCCGGACTGATTGCCCAGGTGAGCGCCTATACCGGTTCTGCAACCCTTGAGGACAATACCCTTTTTGCCATCTGGATCGGGGCTAACGATTTTCTCAACGGGAGCGACGATTTCGCAACAAGTGCCGCCAATATCGGAACGGCTTTGGAAGACCTTACCACGTTCGGTGCGGAACATATCTTAATTCTCAATCTCCCCGATCTGGGATCGACACCCCGCTATCTTGGCACTTCTGATGAGGCCGGCGCCAGATTACTCTCACAGGGATTTAATGCGGCACTGGCAGCCGTCATCGACACATTTCTGGTGGCCCACCCGGAAGTCACCGTTTATGAATTCGATATCTATGCTTTTCTGCAGGCGACTGCCGATGACCCTGGCAGCTATGGTTTCACCAATGCCACGCAAGTTTGTCCGTCATACGCTGTTGCAGGTGATTTTGATAATAGCGCGGGCTATGTTTTTTGGGATGATATTCATCCCACCACCGAAGCCCATGATGTGATTGCCGACCAGATTCTGTCGATTCTGACTGAAGACGACGGCAGCGACAGCGACGGTGGTTCGTGCTTTATCAACAGCTTGCTAGCCATTGCGGAATGATTGGACTTTAAAACCACTTCTACTTGAAATCTTCCCGCACGGGCGAGAATATTTCAACTACTTCGGCAGGACCCTCAAGGCAACGGCCGCTATGGATGGCATCGGACGGGATGTGCCATGCGTCGCCTTTTGACAGGGTCCGTCGCCGGCCGGAGATGGTGAGTTCGATGGTCCCGGAAAGCACGGTTCCCATCTGTTCGTGGGGATGGCGATGCTCCGGTATGATCCCATCAGTCTGGAGAAGAAAAAAGACCAGTGTCATGCGATCGCCATGAATGGCCTGCATCTCGACACCGGCTCCGGGCGACCTCTTTTTCAGATTTTTCAAAGCATAAAACATGATTCATATCCCGCAAATTTTTTTAACTTCGTCGTTTTCGGTAAGTTCTTCCACGGCGCCCTGATAGCAGATACGGCCGTTGTCGATGATGTACCCATAATCGCTCAACTGCAGGGTGAAGACAAGGTTTTGCTCGGCCAGCAGTACCGTCAAACCGGTGGATTTCAGCTTCTGGATGCTCTCCCCGAGGGTGCGGACCATCAGGGGCGCCAGCCCCTCGGTGGGTTCGTCCAGGAGCAGAAAGTCGGGGTTGCCCATCAAGGCCCGGCCGACGGCCAGCATTTTTTGCTCTCCCCCCGACAACAAGCCGCCCTTCCGGGAGGCCATCTCCTCAAGCGCCGGGAACAAATCGTATACCCGCTTTTCATTCCAGCCTCCACCGCTTTGCAGGGGGCGAGCGGCAATCTGAAGATTTTCCGCTACGGTCAGGTCGGCGAAGATACGCCGGTCGTCCGGTACGTATCCGATGCCTTTGCGCGCCAGCAGATAGGGTTTGAGTCCGGCAACGGATTCGCCCTTGTAAACGATATCACCGGAAGCCGGCGGCGCCAGTCCCATGATGGTTTTCAGGGTCGTGGTTTTACCGGCGCCGTTTCGTCCCAGCAGACAGACCACTTGGCCTTCGCGTACCGATAGAGAGATATCGAAAAGGATATGGCTCAGGTCGTAAAACGTATGGACATCGATTAATTCAAGCATTGTATCATCCGCCAAGGTAGGCCTCCTGAACCTCGGCATTGGTTTTTACCGCTTCCGGTGAGCCTTGCACCAGGGTTTCGCCGTGACGCATCACCATGATTTGCTCCGCCACGTTGAACACCACCTCCATATCGTGTTCGCAGAACAGGATGGTCAAACCGCGGCTGTCGGCCAGATGGCGAATCAGCGCCATGGCTGTTTTGGTTTCCTCGGGCGACATCCCGGCCGTGGGTTCATCCAGCACCAGCAGGCGCGGCTCATTGCCCAGGGCGATGGCGATCTCCAGCACCCTTTTATCGCCGTGTGAGAGTGAACCGGCGATCTCATCGGCCTTCTCGGCCAGTCCGACAGTCTGCAAAATCGCTTGGGTTTCCGCAACGGCAAGCTTTTGGGCCGGATAAAACAGCTTTTCGCTGAGCTTGTGCTGGGAAAGCACGGACACCTGTACATTTCTGAAAACGGTGAGGCGGGGAAAAATATTGGCGATCTGAAAGGAGCGGGCGACACCTCGACGACAGATTTCATAGGCGGGCAAACGGGAAATATTTATCCCTTCGAAGCGGATGGTTCCACTGTCGGCCCTGAGCTGTCCGGTGATCAGATTAAAAAGGGTCGTCTTGCCCGCCCCGTTGGGCCCGATAACCGCCACCAGCTGCCCTTTTTCCACGCGCAGATTGGCGCCCCTGACAGCCTTGAAGTCACCGAAGGCTTTGAATATCCCTTTCACATGGAGCACTTATGACCTTTTTCCTTTCTGAATGCCGGACTTGGCGCCAGACCATTTCTTTTCGATGAGGCCCATGACGCCCTCGGGCATAAAAAAAATCAAGATGATCAGAATGACGCCCAGGATCAGGGTCCAGTATTCGGTGTACGCGCCGGCAAACGTTCTCAATGAAACGGTAAT
Organism: Desulfobacteraceae bacterium; assembly: GCA_050123815.1. Taxonomy (GTDB): domain Bacteria; phylum Desulfobacterota; class Desulfobacteria; order Desulfobacterales; family Desulfosarcinaceae; genus JARRKU01. The sequence continues at coordinate 640 of JASFGJ010000458.1, read as the reverse complement.
GGCCGCGCCGAGCATGGGGCCGATAAAAGTAAACCAGCCGCCGAGAAGACACATGATAAAGATTTCGAGGGACAACACCCAGAACAGCAGGTCCGGAAACACCGACCGTTCCACCACGACGAATAAAACGCCGGCGACACCGGCAAAAAAGGTGGCAATGACGATGCCGATGAGTTGGTGGCGCCGGACGTTGATTCCCACGGCGGCGCACCGGTCGGGATTGTCCCGAATGGCTCTGAGGGTGGTGCCGAAAGGGGATTTCAAGATGAGAAAGAGCAGTATCAGGCAGATGGCCAGCATCACCAGCACGAAGTAATACGAACCATTCAAGGAGTCGATAACCGCCGGCACTTCAATGCCGTGAATCCCGTCATCACCGCCGGTCAGGCTGTACCACCGGAACGCGATGGCCCAGATCAGCGAGCCCAGAGAGATCTGCAGCATGCCGAAGTAAAGCTGGGTCAATCGAACGCAGAAAAGACCGATCAACAAGCCGGCAATGGCCGCCATGATTGGGCCGGCGATAAACGCGGTCCAGGCCGGCCAGGAGGTCTTGGTCAGAACCAGGGCAAACGTATACGCCCCGACGCCGTAAAAGGCGGCATGGTGGAATTGAAACATGCCCCCGTGCCCCACCACC
>JASFGJ010000457.1:0-4142 GCA_050123815.1 Desulfobacteraceae bacterium | reverse complement strand
ATTTACCGGATGCGGCTGGACAGCCACCAGATGTATGCCAAATGGCAAAGCGGGCTCAATCAATGGATGAAGATGTTATACTCTCTGCAGGCGGGCTTGTATGATTATACAAGAACGGGAGATGACGATGACAACGGCTACAAGTTGAAGGCGGGCCTGGGCGTCATCTTTTATAAAACCGACAGGATCAACTTTCTGGTGCTGACCTCCTGGGCGGTGGACTCGATCTCCGAGGGACAGTGGGACGGGGGCAATATGCAGCTGCAGCTTCTATTCTAGCGTTTTACCGGTCGTCAATCGGTGTTGGTGATGGAGCGGATAAAACAGATACCGCTGTCACCATTGCCGCTGCTGCCGCTGCGGGTCACGGCAAACGCCAGGGTATGCAACTGGTCAACGGTTTCGAAGGTTTCCTGGAAGTTGTCCTCATCCCCGGCCACATAAATGGTGACCAGGCTCCGGGTGTCGGTCCCGGTATGATCGATGCCGTAGTAGAGGTTGGTGGTGGGGTGAAAATCGCCCTGGCGGCCTTCGTATCCAACAGAGGGGCCATCGGTAAAATCTTGGTCCTCGTCGACAAAAACATAGAGGTCGCCGCTGTCGCCATTGTTCACCAAATAGAGCAAATTGTACTTAGCGTACGACAGGCCGAATTCGGCGGCCGACACGCTGGTGTCGATAAATTGCGTGATCTCACCGGTTTCCTTGTCGATCGCCACCAACTGGTTTGTGTTGTCGGCCCAGCCAACCATGTTGCCGTCCGAGTCGATGGTGATGTTGCTGACACTGAACCCCGCACCCTGGCCCCAATCGGATGTGCTGACGGCGGTTCCCACGCCGGTCGCCCTGTCGATGACGATCAAGCCTGTAAAGGCGGGATCGTTGGTCGAGGTCGAGGCATACAGGCTTTGGGTTTGGTAGTCCCAAGCCATCCCATTGACCAGGTAACCCACCGGACCTATCTCATCCGGATTTTCCCAATCATCGGTATTGAGCAGAACCAATGTACTGGTTCCTGAATCGCCATTACTGGTGGTGCCGTACAGCAATACACCCGCAGAGGCAATTTCGGTGATGAAACCAGTGCCGATGAAAATACAAATAATCCAGGTCAATTTAATCGCGCGCAATATACCCATTTTTTCTCCGTAGCTTCCTTCGTATCGATGCGTCGCCTGCATTTCCACAGGTCGCCGTTCCGGGCCAAAAACCCAGCTATCTAAACCTATTCTTACGACAATGGCAAGAGCAGAATCCGCTTAGGGTTCGCGCAAAAATAAATTTTATTTTTAAGAGGTGAGGCGCCTGCCTGGCAAGGCGCGACAACGCCCCGAAAACACATCGGGATTTTCGAAAGAAATGTCACGCTATTTCATACGATCCGGGATTTTCATAGTGATTGTGACCGAGTGAAGGCTCTGCAGCCGCATCTAGCGCGTTACATAATGAATCGCACCCGGCGAACTCGACGTTGCCGCCCGACCGGGACAGATTATCCCTTGACCGTAAAGCTGCATTTCGTCGCATTTCAAACAGATAGGACCCAGTTGACCAATGTGCACGTAAGTGCCGTTGACGCTGTCGTCCAGCAGAAACAGCTTGCCGTTGCGAAGCTCAATGGCGGCATGATAGCGAGATACATGCGGATAGTTCAACACCAGGTGGTTTGTGGTCATCCGCCCGATGGTGATTCGCGGACGCTGTGCATTAACGGTCAAAACGATCGGGCCGTGGGTGATATCCATTGCTGCGACCGGTGAGGGTTGATGCGGGCAGTCGAGTACCAGCGTATCTTCCTCCCTGCCTCCCACATATTCATAAACATCCAGCATGGCACGTCGTTCATCGTCCGGTAAGCTGCCGACAAACCGTGTCTGGAATTGCTGCAGGTCTGATAGATGACGCCGAGTTGTTTCAGAAATCAACGTCTTGTGAGGCTTTGCCAAGACCTGCATCAGAATGGCCGCACGAACCGGGTCTCCAAACAACTTGTTGCCGTTTTTGATCACCGTACCGGTATCGACACGGATGCACAAGCCCGGCGAATCAAAATTCACCCAGTTTTCAGGTGGATGCGTCTCCATAATTTGATGCATCGTGGCCGCGGCCACGATGGCATCACCGGCCCTTGTAAAGGAACACATCAATCCGGTGCTGCGGATTTGGTTCAACTCGCCGTTATTGATTCGCGCAATACCTGAAAGATCTTTCAACAGATCTTCCATGATGCCGTTTGATATATTGGCGCTAATATGCCCTAGTGGTTCCCTGTCAGTGACAATATCCGCCACCAGTACCGACATTTTAGCTGTTGCCTGTTGCATGATCTCCCCCCGGTTAGTATCTCTGGTGCCTGATTGAAGAACAATCCACCCATGGCATTAGGTTCAAAGCAGGGCAACAGTACGGAAGAAACAGCGCAATTGAATCAGCAGATTATCAACCGGAACACACAAAAAGAGATCAGCGCCACATAAACGCAAATTAAAGGCAGTCGCTATAGTCATGGGTAGTAGGACCGAATTGGCCAGCGCACTGATGATGAAGCATAAATACGGCAATGTACTTGTCGGTGTCAAGCACACATCCGGGGCAGCCATGTCCGGGGTATCATGATATGGCTTAGACGGCTCTGCGGCTGATTTTGATCAGATCCTTGAGCTCTTGTTTTTGGCGGCGGTTCATCCGTTCAAACTGGATGCTGCGGCGATTTATCTTTTGGTTTTGGAATATCAATTCGCCGGTTTCGCGATCCGATATGGTTTTGCCCGCCAACTCCACGGCCAGTCGAGGGCTTTCCAAAAGGATTTTTAGACCGTACGCCCCTCGTTTGGGTCGCAGCCCGTTGTCTAGGTAATAGTAGGCCAAGCCCCCGGAGCTAATGTCATCGACCACGTGCTTGCCGGGAAAGCTGTCCAGGATTACATAGAGCCCACCGCTCGCCCTGTATCGTCTTTTCCGCCTCATTTGCAGCAGAAGCAATCGCTTCAGGTATTGTGTCATCCCAACCTCATCGGAACGGCTCTATAGCCACGGCGTCCCTGCGTGAAATTCAGTGCTATGTTACCACTTTTAAAGCATAACGACCGATCAAATCAGAACAGCGGTCTCTCAGATCTGCTGCCTGTCGGCGGCAACAACGGCATCTATCGTGTGTTTATGGTATGGCTAGAAACTTTTTTTTAAGATATTACAGACCGTAGAATAATCATTCGGTCAAACTCGTCAACTACAATTACGATGTACCGGGCCGGCTCAGGATGCGCTGCCGGTTTAACGCATGAGATATCATTCGGTGCACGATATCCTTGTTCCTGACTTTTTCCTCAGCCGGCCGTGGCCAGGTACTGATAGTAGCTTGCACCCGCGGAACCGATATACAGCGGGGCCTGTTGCGACCTAGTGAGGATAGGTCCCCAGGTCAAACAGTTCGTATTCGGTTTCGCCGTCAAGAAAGGCCTCGAATTCGCGCTCTTTGGCCTTCCGCTCGGGGCTGTTTTTCCAGGTTGCCCAATATTTTTTGGCGCGCCAGGTCGAGGCGATCACAACCCGGAATGGATCTTCATGATCCCACATGGTTTCCGAAGAAATATACCCTGGTTGATCCATTGCGCCGTAACGCACCAGCTTGAGCATGCGATCGATCTCTTTGAAATAGCCCTCTTTAAATCGCCGCTTGATTAATACTTTGACTGCCATGATGACCTCCTATGGCTGATGGTTAGAAGTGGTTCTCATTGCATCCGTCAATTCAACAGGGGGATCCCCCATGATCTCCATACGCCGGGAGACAGGGTTATCGCACTCAGATCGGATACGGATTCCACACCACTTCAAAAAAGTCCACGGGCACTCTGGCGTCGGCTCCGGATCTTTCCTCGCTGGAAATCTTATCAATAAGGTGCGGTATAGAAACTGTTCAACTAGAGACAGGTACCAATTATTAAATTGTACAATAAGTCTACCACCAGGCGATCACGATTTCAAGGCCCGGCCCAAACTAAAAAAGATAGACCCTAAAAGAATGTTTTTGGCAAGGCTAGAGGGAGGAAGCCGTATTCGCCATACCGCAACGACCGATAACGCAGTCCAAAAACCAACCCCATTTTAGACGTTAAGAGAATGTTTTTGGCAAGGCTAGA
>JASFGJ010000456.1:0-4162 GCA_050123815.1 Desulfobacteraceae bacterium | reverse complement strand
CGATCGTTTCCATCTGCGATGGACAAAAAAGCCTTTTTAAAGAGGACGGCACCGATAGCAAACATGGATGAAGTGATCGCCATACCTAAAGCGATAAAGAGCATGGCCCACAGCCCGGCGATAAAAATACCGAGGGTTAAGGAGAACAACAGAATAAGTGCCGCGCCCGGGCAGGGTACGATTCCAACCGCAAAGGCTGTAAGCACCAGGCTTTTCATGTCCGCTCGATCAGGGGAGTCGTGGCTGTGGTGGTGACCCTTTTTAAATTCATAGATGATTTTACTCGAAATAAAAATGCCGACGAGAGTGAGTAGCCCATAGCTGAACCGTTCAAGCACGATGCCTGAATTTTCAAGCGTCATGGCACCGGATGTTTTCAGAACAAACGCTCCAAACAAAATCAGCGATGCTCCCGAAAGGACATGCATGAACATGGTCAGGTTTCCGAAAAGCAAAACCTTTTTTACTGTGCCGGATCGACTGAGAAAATAAGAGCAGGTGTAGATTTTACCATGGCCGGGTCCCAGAGCATGCACCACACCGTATGAAAAGGCCAATAGCATAAAACCCCAAAAAGAGAGCCCCAACGGATCCTGTTTGATATCCTTGGCGCGGCGAACCATCTGCTTTTTGATCGTATGTTGAATTACAGCCATCTTTTTCATAAGGGGCTGCAAAAAGGCCGGATATCCTGCCATCGGGCTCTTAGGGGGGGGCTGCTCGTTTTTTTGGGACGATATGAACGGATTCCTGGCTGCCGCAGCTTCGTTTACGTTAGCGCAAAAATCGGCCCCTATGGCTGCCATAAAAACGGAGATGAGTAACACCAGGAAATAATTCATTTCAATTTAAACTGCAAAATGAACGCTTGTGGAATGATTTGTTCATAAAAATAGGCCATCTCTCGCTCGTCCCGAACGCTTACAGCGTAATCAAATCTTGAAGTATCTCCCCGGATCCGGATGTTTCCTGAAAATTTTCCGATCCCGACTGCGCTGGAAAAACGTTTGAAATCCTCCGGGCTGGCCGGCGCCTCCCTTTTCATGAACAGGGGATCCTTTGCCGGATCAAGACCGCCTGAACCTTCTGAACCTTCCTCAACATAGGCAACATACGTATAAAAGGAGTCATCATAGACGGCAACTTTAACCTCCTGAGACGGCCCTGGAATAGCCGTCACCCGGCAGGGGATAACGAATGTATATATCAGCTTGCCATTTTGCAATTCAGCCGAAAAGTTTCTGATCTCTCGGATCGGGAAATTTTCACCATTGACATGCGCTACCGTAAAGTAGTGATATGTCAATAGACTTTCCTCCGTGAGATTGCGAACCGCTATCTTTTCATCTGCTGATAAAGCACCGTTGCGATCCTTATCGACCACATCCAGGACCGATACAGTTGTCATTTCGTCCAGGATCCATTTTTGTTTGAATCCCACAAGTCCGTCCTTGTCCATTACAAAGGAAAAAGTGCATTCCACAAAGGCATGTGGATGAGCGAGAGTCGTGCTTACTATTGCGGCACACAATATAAGGGTAAGCAAAAACTGCCTTGTCATTACACCTCCTGACAGACCGGTTGGAAGATTATGGGTTATCAAAAAGGACGTTAAGCCGGAATATATCGGCCTTACGATAGCAGCATTGTATCTTTGCACCAATCATCAGTCAGATAAACTCACTGTCTGTGTATCATAACAGAACCATTCATACCAGAACCGCGTCCTGCTGCATGAGCTGCCGGCGCACTGCTTCGCAAAAGTCATCGTGATACACGGCCGGCTCGGCATGCAGGCCGACTGCGGCCAGCGCCTGGAACACTTGTGCCAGACGGTTGTTGTCCGGTGTGGCGTTGTCCCTTATGGAACGATCACCGGGATAGACAATGGCGACGTTGCCGTAGCTTATATCTGTCATGCCCTGTGCTTCCTGTCATGGGGTTGGTATCGGGTTTCATTGAGTTCACGCATCCCCACGTGCACTGCCGTATGCCTTATTATGCGACCATGGCATTGCGGCTATAGGGCTTTCGGCAATTGTTGAATTGCCTTTCGGATCTGCTTCAAGATCTCATACGCATGACCTGCCCGCTCGGAATCGATATCCGGCAAGAGACGTTCAATGAGCCGGTATTCGTTTTCTCGTGCCTTCGCATAAGCCGAACGGCCGGCATCGGTCAGCGTCATCAGTTTCGATCGCTTGTGGCGCGGATTTTCTGAAAATAAGACGTATTCCCGGTCAAGCAAATCGTTGCACACGGTTTGCACAAATTGGCGGGACACCTCCAAATGGGCGGCGATGTCGGGTACTGTCGCAGACCCGAACTGAAGCAACGTGTCGATGATTTTAAGTTTCGATGTCTATGCCGGAATTGATCAAAATAAATGCGTTTCCGGATACCGTATCGTACTCCAGCCCATGATAAAGCCTCTCTAAACAGGACCGGCATCCAATAGAAAGGGAGCGACGACCATGACTGTATCAGACTTGAATACCACCCAGGCAGACTGGTCCGGTGCGTCCGACGAAAGCCGGGCCCCCTGTTGCGACAGCGTAGCCGACGGCAAGCACCGCCGCCGGCAATCAAAGGCGGAGGACAATGCCGGGGCCCGGGCCTTTGTGCCCACGGGCGGCGGCCGGCGCGGCGCGGGGGATGTAAAGGCCATGATTGCCCCCTGGGATCAAAAGGAGGATCAAAACCACAACGAATCCCGAGGCGGCGGACAGGACCTGGCCGAGATCGTGGATGAGTTCTCCCAAACCATGAGTGATGCTGCGCAGGCGCTCCAATCCGATCGACTGGAACCCGGTGCGCAATCCATCGCTTCGGCAACATCTTGCCCGGACAGCGATCTGGAAGGCAAACTCACTGAAATCAAAGCCCGGATTGCCGATCTGCTGGATCAGCTCGAAGCCCTGCAGCCGGGGTTTGCCAAGGATGTCGCCTCCAAGGTTGAGCCGGATATGGCTGCCGCGCCCGTTGCCAAGTCAGAGGTTGGCGACCGTGAAGCGTTGCTGGCATCGTTTGAGGTGTTGGCCGATCTTTTGGAAGAACTGGTGGAGCTGCTGCGCAACGGGACAAGCGAAGATGCCGCTGCCGGTTCTCCCCAGGAAGCCATGGAGGCAGTGACGTCGGGCTATGAGACAGCGGCCGAGTCGTCCGAGCCTGAGAAAGAGTCCCGGGGCGTTGAGATGTTCATGGCCATTTACGACCAATTGTCCCCCGATGCCCGGATGGAGGTTGTGGAAATTCTGGCCGGCATGGTCTTTGAGGGAAATGATACAGAGCCCGCCGACTATCGTGACACGCCCGCATACCAGACCCTGCAATCTTACCGGGAAGAGGCGTTTGACTTGCTGGGAGAAAACGATGCCGTTTCGTTTGAATTTTTGGCCGATGCTGTGGGATTAATCGTTGAAGGCGGATTTGTATGGGATCGATTTGATTTAAATGATATCTTTTCCGATATGCCCCAGGCCCAGGCGGCCGATGAAATGGAAGCGTTTTTAACTGCACTGGAAGAGAGCATTGTGCTGCTGGACAACGGTCAGGGCAGTGATGCCCTTGATCGGCTCTCGTCTGCCGTCGACCAATCTTCTCTTGCCACCAGAAAATTTGCAACGGAGTTTCTGGTATTCGGATTAGGCGCAAAGGCGTATGCACGTTTTTTTTCCTTCAACACGGAAGGGATGTTGGAGGCCGTTACCCCCTTTGATCAGGAAGCCGCATTTGATTTTGCGCGGGAACTTGAGCATAAAACTGAAAATTTGGTGGGTGCGCTGCGTGATTTGAATATGCACAATGATACTCGTTCTATTATCATTATGGAATCTCACAAGACCCTTGATCGACTAAAAATATTAGGAGAGGCGGAAGATACAATGGCCACCGCATTGTATGACATAGAATCCGACTCCCCGGGTTTTTTGGACGACCTGCTCCAAATGATTTCTGACAATCATACCCAGGCCTCGCTTTCAGATTCCACTCCTCCCGGATTCGACAATAGAATCGACCAAAGCAATGGAATCGATCAAATGATGATGCGCGCCTTTTTGAGCGAAAGACATTTCAATAGCATGTGGGAGTCCTTTTTAGATCTCTCATCATTGGCAGGCCAAATTGAAACCTGGATAGCCCAGGAGGGCGCCGGCCGCGC
>JASFGJ010000455.1:0-4173 GCA_050123815.1 Desulfobacteraceae bacterium | reverse complement strand
TCAAGGTCTCTTCGACAATGACTTTACGGGTGGTTTCACCGATGGGTTTGCCGTCCGGATCCTTGATCTGTTCCTCTTCGGCAATGGGTTCGTCTTTTTCCACATCCATTACAATGGGATAGGCAACAAAGTCTGAATGTTGCTTGATGACTCGGCGCAGCTGCCACTGGTCGGTGTAATCGGTGCCGTCTTTCTCCGTTTTTTTCAGCTGCAGGGTAATGGTGGTGCCACGCTGCTCTTTTTCCGTCGGCTCAATGGTGAATGATCCATCGCCGTGGGAATCCCATCGGACAGCCTCGTTTTTCGCAGCCCCCGCCGCGCGGGTCACCAGGGTGATTCTATCGGCCGCCATGAAGGCACTGTAAAAACCGACGCCGAACTGGCCAATCAACTCAGGCGTCAGGACATCCGTTTGTTGCGCCTGCTCCAACATCTCCATGAATGAAGCGGTACCGCTTTTGGCGATGGTTCCGATATTTTCCATCACTTCATCATGGGTCATGCCGATACCGTTATCGCTGATTTCAAGCGTTCGAGCGATACCGTCGGCCCGCAGCTTGATTTTGAAGTCACTGTCGTCACCCAGCAGCTCCGGTTCGGTCTGGGACCTGAAGCGCAGTTTGTCGATGGCATCAGAGGCGTTGGAGACCAGTTCCCGCAGAAAAATTTCCTGATGGGAATACAACGAGTTAATGATCAGGTTGAGAACTTGTTTGACTTCGGTTTTAAATTCATGGGTTTGTTTAGCGGTTTCCATTGAACTCCTCAAAACATGTTTTGGTTGTGTTGATGGCTGTAACGTTGTGCCTTTTTTGTGAGTAGGTCTGTCTTTTTACTGCAAATTCAGACCGTTCCAATTAATTTCTCGGGCATATAATGGGTGTGAATCCGGATTTGTCAAGGGGTAGAAAGGGTTTTGGTGGTTTGTTGTTTGCATTGAAGCCGGCCGGTCCAGGCTGCCGCCTGCCGTACACGCAACGGCGCCTAAGCAGCCGTAAGATTTGCTGCCCCGCTTGAATACCAGACGGGACAGGCGGGCGTCTTGCAAACTCGCTTCGCTCAAACAGTGCGGGCCGCTGATCCTCCGCGGCATCTAACGGCTGCTAAGGCACCATTGCTCAACGTACGGCAGGCGGCAGCCTGGACCGGCCTCATGATGTACTAAATGAACAAGGTTCGCCGATGAGCAGGCTTTCAGCATCCGCATGGCGTTGATTGGAGGAGTAGTGTTTCGTAGCGACATGTTTGGTTACTGTGTTGAAATCAAGGCAAGAGGTCGATTCCACTGCCTGAGGCAACAAGACAGGATCTTATATTAAATCGATAGAAAACATCAACTTAACACTTTAAACTTATAACTATGACGGCAGCAAACCCCACATTTCCAGATGGCAATCAGCGAGAGATTATTTTTGAGGTATTCAGCACTAGTGATGCGCCGTCATTAAAAGTGGCAGGCGCGGGAGAATTGAAAATGTTATGGGTATCTGTAAATCAAAAAAACGCTTCGTCACCAGCTGGCTGAAACCCATGTCATCGATAATCAGCGCCAGCTTTGGGCCAGCAAGATGCTCCGCCAAGGTGGCCGCATAGCCTGGGGCTAGACGATGAAATCCCAATAAACTTCCGGTGAAAACAACGGCGCTGCTGAATAAAAATTGTCTGCGGTTCGTTCCGGTAAGGGGAAACTGCCATGGATCTGTGGTCGAGAAGCCGATTTCGTGTTTCGCTTGCGCCTGCCGAACTTACCCCACCCATACACTCTATTGAGGTTAGATGCAAGACAAAATACAATATATAGTGATTTTTTCTTTTGCGTTTGACTACCGCCAAGTGGAAGGATATGGTCAAACGAGTTGTCCGACCGCCGGCAGGCCGGTTTGATGTGTGAATTGCGACGATATGATTTGAGGGAGTGACCATGCATGCTGTACATGAGCGTCATCTGAATTCCGGTTTGCTGATTATGCGGCTCGGTATTGCCGCCACACTGCTTTTCTACGCGTTGCCCAAACTGTTTGGCGGGGCAAGGCTGTGGATTACCGTTGGCAAGGACCTGCGATTCCTTCACGCTGATTTTCCGGCCCAGATCGCCGGTTTGATATTGTTGTTGATCGAAGTTCTGGCCAGTGTCGGTTTGATCACCGGCGGCCTGTTTCGTATCAGCACCGCATTGTTGGCAATGGTATACTCGCTCTATTTTTTTAATTTCATCAATATCGGCTACCGAACCCTTCCGTTGTATGCAGCTGCACTGGCCTGTGTCTGCATCGGGCTGATGCTGATCGGTCCCGGCCGTTTTGCCGTGGCTGTCAAAATCGAAAAAAAATAGTGCGAAAAACGGCACTCCTATGCCAACCACGTTGTTTTATAGCTGCGATCAATGAAACCCCAACCTATTAACCTATATAATCGAGTCACAAAAAAATTGGAGCAGGAACAGGTGCCGGGTGGCGGCTTTTTGGCGCTGAGTTACGGATCACCCTGGGGACGATTCTTGACAGATGCCCTGTGGTCCCGGAAATTTGTATCCCGTTTCTACGGTCGGCCTTTTTATATGGCTTGGAGTCGGCGCTGCATCGAACCGTTTGTCCGCCAAAACCATGTGCCGATGGATGAGGTAGAGGTGCCTGAGGGTGGATTCAGATCGTTTAACGACTTTTTCATCCGTCGCCTCAAACCGGGATCCCGCCCGCTGCCCACTGACCCCCAGGCGCTGATCGCACCGGCGGACAGCCGCCTGAAAGCCTTTGCACTGAATGCCCAAACCGTTCTCACCGTTAAAGGAAATCGACTGACCTTAGCCGACCTGGTGGACAGCTCCGACGCTGCGCAGCGGTTTAGCGATGGGATTTGCCTGCAATTCCGACTGGCACCCTGTGACTATCACCGCTTCGGCTATATTTGCGACGGTGTACAGGGCGCGGTACACGACGTTCCGGGTCGGCTCTACTCTGTCAGCCCGCTGGCTATGGCATTCCGTCCCTTAATTTGGGGCCAGAACTTCCGACAGTGGTGCGTTATCGAATCCAGCACCCTCGGCCCCGTACTGGTAATCGACGTGGGCGCCACCAACGTCGGCTCCATCGTCCAACACCAGCCCGCCGGCGGCCCCTGCGAGCGGGGCGCCGAAAAGGGATACTTCCAATTGGGCGGCTCCACCGTCCTGATCATCCTTGCGCCGGGGCGCGTCGAACTGGACCCGGATATCGCAAAACACTCCGAACAGGGCATCGAAACCCTGGTGCGCTACGGCGAAAAAGTCGGTAGAATTCTTCAATAGAAATGGCGGTTGAACAAACCATTTCAATGTGTTACAAATCGCAATCATCTTGGCCGGTAGCTTCTCATGCTCCGGCAAACCGTGCTCGGAAGTTTCATTTCTGAAGGTCAGATCTTACCCCCAGACCTTATGATGTGCCTCGGTAGATAGTTGCATAAAACATGCAAATCATGTTGTTGAGCAGGTTTTTACGGCCATGCCCCATGCGGCCGCCTCTAACGCACGGCACTTCTTCAATTGCTTTTTCTTCTCGTACTCTATTGCAATTTAGATTGTTTTAACTACTTTTCAGATTGGACATCATTTCCAACCTTACCAAAACGCGACCATTTCAATGCCGGCCAGTAGATATAGTCCACGCGGCCCTTGACATCGGCCAGGGGGACGGGACCGAAGTTGCGGCTGTCGCGGCTGTGGGCGCGGTTGTCGCCCAGGACGAAGCAGTGGCCGTGGGGTATGGTGATTTTTGCCATGTTGTCGATCTTGTTGTCTTCGATCATGATGGAATAGTTCTGGCGATGGTTTTGTTCTTCCAGATAGGCGATTTTCTTCTTCGCATTGAAGTTGATTTCTTGCGGATAACTATTTTTGTACCGCAGGGGCTGATCATTGATCCAGACTTTGCTGTTCTTGATCTCGATACTGTCCCCCGGCAGGGCCACAAGGCGTTTGATGAAATAGAGTCTTCGATCGTCCGGATAAACGAAAACCACCACGTCGCCGTGCTGTGGAGTGCGCGTTCCGTAGACAACCTTGTTCAGAAGCACCATGTCGCCGGGTAAAATGCCGGGTGCCATGCTGGTGCTCGGGATTTTAAACGCCTGCAGGACGTGCTCGCGAATCGTTCCGGACATGTTGGATGGGTAGCCCACGGCGATCACGATCATTAC
>JASFGJ010000454.1:0-4183 GCA_050123815.1 Desulfobacteraceae bacterium | reverse complement strand
AACCACGTCTCCGATCAGCGATGGGGTGGCCTTGTCTTGATTTGGGGTGAAGTTAAAATGGATATATGAACTGCCGACCTCCGAATGGTTTTTGGGGCCGGTTCCGCCGGCCATCAGGCAGTCGCAAAAATTGATGAGGCTGCCCAACGTCACAAAGGGAAACAGAATCGTCTGTTTCAATCCGACCGTATGGGCCACGCTGGCGTGCTCTTCCAGGATGGTCCCCTGCCGCACATGGGCCCCCAGGCCGCAGCTGGCCTTTTGCAGAAAAGCGGCCTGCTGGAAATACCCGCCGTTAAGTTCGACCTCGGGTCCAACATAGCAGTCTTGAACCGTTGCGGGCCCCTCCCGGCCGATGCGTGTCCCGTCGGCCACGTATGTGTTCGCTCCAAAAAGCTTGGTTCCGGCGTGCAGTGTCACATTCGTTCCGGAGATGCGATCGGGATCGATATCATCGCCGATTTCAACGCTCTGCGGATTGGGGATATGGACACCTTTGGCAATCAACTGCTCGATCTTTGATGACGGATTCATCGGGTCGCCAGCTCCTCATCGATTAGACAAACGTGAAAGCGTTTGAGAAAAAGCCCATGGGATTTGCAAAATTCCCTCGCATCCATGCCGGACTTTGCGTTTTGCCCCCCCTGATCGTTAAAAGAGATCAACAAGCCGTCCAGCCGATGCCGTTGATGAATCTGGGCAAGTGACTCAAAGGATCCCAAAATTGGATATCCCTGTATTTTTTTACCTTTTTTCAACCGATCGTCGTCCACAAATCCCACCGGTTTGACATTGAGCGACGGGTTATTCACGATTTCCCTCAGAAGCAGCTCCCCTGCCCTGCCCGCACCATAAATAACAACCTTGTCACCGGATAGCGTCTGGCGTTTATGGGTTTCCAGAAAGAGACGAAACGACCCTCTTACCGCCAGCACGAAACCGGTCGCCAGGAACCAGTCGATGATAAAAACACCTTTGGAAAAATCCTTGAATCGATAGAAGTAGGTCATCGCCGCTACGGCCGCCAGGCTCGCTGTCAAGGAAGCTCGAACAATCAAAAAGACATCACTGGTGCTGATGTAGCTCCATAGGCCTCGATAGACCCCCATAAGGTAAAATATCAGCAGCTTGCAACCGATGACCATTGGCATGGATTTCAGAAACATCTTGAAATAGTAGCTGAAATCGGAACCACCAAACCGCAGGCGGTAGGAACAATAATAAGCAAATGCCACGATGACAAAGTCGAGAAAAATCAGCAGCAGCTGTCGTTTGTAAGTCAAATCAATCAGGACCGGCGTGAAACTCCGATCGCGCAGGGCGGAAAACTCTTTTTCAGGATAGACCCGCAATTGAGACAGATAGACCGCCATCAACAGGATCGCCACCGCCAGCGGCAAAATCACCGCCGGCGAGGTCAAGCTGTCGCTGCGACTGACAAAAATGGCCGCAAGGCCGGAGAGGCCTCCGACACCATATAAAAAAAGGACCGCTTTTCTTTCTGAAAACCCCATTAAAACCAAACGATGGGATGTGTGGTCTCTACCACCGGTTGATGCCTTGCGCCCGCTGAGCAGTCGGATAACCGTAACCAATGATGTATCCAAAATGGGAACCAGCAATACCAGTACCGGTACGGTGATAGTGGCCAGGCGCGTTGTCGGGCTTGTGGCCGAAAAAGAGAGCGCCAGGACACTAATGCTGAATCCAATAACCAGGCTGCCGCAATCTCCCATAAAGATCTTTGCAGGATTAAAATTGTATATGAGAAAGCCTGCCAGCGCCCCAGCAACGATCAACGACACCTGGAACGCTTCCAGCGATGGGCCGTAAAACAATGCGGCGAAGCTTGTCGCGGCAACCATTCCGACACCGGAGCACAAGCCGTCCATGTTATCAATTAAATTAAACGCATTGGTAATACCGACGACCCAAAACAAGGTTGCCATCGTATCCAGAGTAAGCGACTCAAACCAATGCAATCTGTACCCCAGACCGGTGACCAAAGCGGCCGCTACGATTTGGCCGACCAGTTTGGACTGCGGCTTGATGTTTCGAAAATCATCCAGCAAGCCAAGCAGAAAAAGGAGCGATGCACCCAACAAAATGACCGCGCTTAAGGAGGGCAAGGCCGTCGCTTCGCTGCCGGATATCAGCAAACGGACGAATCCAAAATCCGATAGCCAGATCAATGGCCCGAAAATGGCGGCAAATATAGCGATACCGCCCATTAGAGCAGTCGGTTTTTTGTGCCAGCGGTCTTGTGACGGCGCTGCCATCCATCCCTTTTGAAGTGCAACCCACCGCACCAGAGGCGTTAGAATGGCGCACGAGAAAAAGGCAATTGCAAGATCGACGATTCCTGTATGCGGCATGATTTGATCTTAGATGCTGTTGGTTCTTTGACGCATGAAATTGATCACATTGGTCAAAATGGCTTCCAGTGATGTCTTCGGGTCGAATCCAGCAAGCCTGCTTATTTTCTCTACGCTGGGCACTCTGCGCTGCATGTCCTCAAAATCTTTTCCAAAGGCTTTGTCGTAGGGAATCAGCTCGATGGTGGATGTTGAGCCGGTTGCAGCGATGATGCTTTCGGCCAATTTCAGGATAGAGATCTCTTCGGTGCCGCCGATATTGAACACTTCACCAAATGCATCCTGGTGTTCGATCAATTCCATCAAGCCCCAAACCACGTCTTGGACGTAAGTAAAGGTTCTGGTCTGATTGCCGTCTCCATATACGGTCAGCGGTTCATTTTTTAGCGCCTGTGAGACGAACCTGGGGATCACCATACCGTAAGTCCCGGTCTGCCGAGGCCCTACCGTATTGAACAATCGGACAACCGTTACCGGAAGACCGGTCGTTCGGTGATAGGCCAACGCCATGAACTCATCCATCAATTTGGATGCGGCATAGCTCCAGCGGAATTTGCTGCTGGGCCCGTAAATGATATTGTCTGTTTCAATCAACGGGGCGTGGGTATGCTTGCCATATACTTCAGAGGTAGAGGCGATTAAGACCTTTTTTTTGAATTTATTGCACAGATCCAGTACGATCTCCGTCCCCTGAATATTGGCCGTGATCGATTCCATGGGATGCTCAAGAATATAGCGCACCCCAACCGCGGCGGCAAGATGGTGCACCACATCGCAGGTACCGACCAATTCCAGCAGCGTATCTCGATTGAGAATGGTGTCGATATGGACAAACAGCCGTTTCTGATAACTGGATGTCTCTTTCAAATGGCTGATGTTATCCAGAGATCCTGTGGACAGATCATCAATAATATAAACTTCATCCCCTCTTTTCAGGTAAGCCTCAGCCAAATGCGATCCGATAAACCCTGCGCCACCGGTAATAAGAACTCTCATGTGTGTATCTGCCTTCAATTTGATTTGATTTGATTTGATAGAATAATACTAATCGCAACAAGCTCCATAAATTATAAATTTCTTTCCAAACAGCAAGCTTTTTCTTAATCTTGCTTAGGGTGGAGACAAGAAATAACAGCTGAATAAATGACATTAGGTTTTATGTTGTTGTTATTGGGCGGGTTCAAGGAGAGGAGCGCTATTGCAATACTTCGACAACCAATAAGTCGGTATTGATTGGATGAGACGGAAAACTACTAGCGGGCTGCTATATGCACCTGACCGCGATTCCTGCGTTGGAATCGGATGCCCGAATATTACAGTTGGTCAGAAACTATCAAATGATTATGGTTGGCCTCAAATAATTTCTCGCCACAACCTTTAACTTTCAGCAGATCTTCCGGTTGCTGAAACGGCCCATTCGCCTGGCGATATGAGATGATTCTGAAAGCCAGTTTATTACCAATGCCCTGCAACATCATCAACTCATCCAAATCAGCAGAATTGATATCCACCGATTGAAGGTCATCTTCGATTTCAGGCACCACCCATGTCATCATCAGCGCAACCGTCATAACAGTGATCACAACCATAGTCCTCTTCTGTACTCTGTAGCAAACTATCTGAACCGAATAGCTAATATGGTTCTTGGATCTTGGGTTTCACATTGATTATTACTCTATCGCAAAATAAGAAAAGATCAATACTGAAAAATCACGGTAATTATACGGTAACTTTTTACGTATTTTATGGTGTGCAATCGATTAGAGCACCAGGAAAAAACCAATTCTGAAAAACCAATGTGCAAGTGG
>JASFGJ010000453.1:0-4195 GCA_050123815.1 Desulfobacteraceae bacterium | reverse complement strand
GCCTAATCGGTTGCCAATTCACAGAAACCTAAGGACTGTCCTTTGGCAGTATGCCATGGACTGTTGGCAGATTACTAGACAAAATGGATCTACCATTGGCCTTATCGACATGGATCTTTCCATTGACGAAAATCCACAATGGATGTGGTAGGCTCTTCTGTGAGTCAACGCTGATTCTTTATGCACCGACTTTATCGGCATATATTTGTGAAAAGTGACAAACCATAGGAGGTATAATATGCCGGATCTTTATTTTTACGATTCTCAAGATTCCGATATTGCCGCCGGGGCTCGCAGTGTCGGTGACGGGAATCAAAACTTAGTGTTGCGAGGTGTGGCAAGCTATGGGGAAGTGCTAAATATACTGGACGCCTTTATCAGACAACGACAGCAGTTTGCCAACATCTTTTTCAACACGCATGGTGCTCCAGGAAGCGTCGCGCTTCCAAACGGATGGTTAAACTTGGGCAATGCCCATCAACTGGTCCTGCGCAGTGATATTTTTGGCGACCAGGGCCGGGTGCTGTTCATGGGATGCAACTGCGGTGATGATGACGTGGGATGGCGATTTATGGAAGCGGTCGGCCATGCCCTTATCCAAAATGGCTTTGTCGAAGCTTCAAACTCTGTCACCATACATGGCAACTGGGGCTTGTTTGAGCCGCGCCTGCCGGCCTGGGGGTTGCTCAGAATCGTTCAGATACGTGAAGGACGCGTTATCAGACGATCCGAGGTTGGGTCTAGACTCGCTCATTGGCTCGAGGCGCTCTTTGGCTGAGACAACGTCTGCCTTTTCATACAACCGCAGCCCTAACCGTATCGCCGCGCAGGTTGGTTTAAAAATCAAGCTCATCGTGAAAAAGTTCAAAGCTGGCTTGAAAATAGTGCCCAAACTATAATAATACTCAGTATCTTTTAGCGTTGCACGACAATCATGGAGCGGGCCCACAACGGGCTTTAGATAATCGATGAGCAAAGCTTACAGCCAATACACCCTGCCGGTGGGCACGATGGTGCAGGAATACAAGATTATCGAGATCTTGGGGATCGGTAATTTTGGTATCGTGTACTCGGCTGAAAACAAATATTTTTCAGAGATCGTGGCGTTAAAAGAGTTCCTGCCGTCCGACCTGGCCTACCGATCCGAGGACGAAAGCCGCGTTCACCCGCTTTCTTCAGAGACTGAAAAAGCCTTCAGCTATGCCCGACACAAATTTTTGCAGGAGGCCAAAACCCTCAGAGAACTGGGGCATCCGGAACCACATCCCAACATCGTCCGCGTCCGGCAGTTTATCGAGGCCAATGACACCGCCTACATGGTGATGGACTTTGAAAAGGGACAACCCCTGATCAACATTCTGGAAGAGCGCGGCACACTGCCTGAGGAGGAATTGGGAAGCATCCTGCATGCCCTCTTGGACGGGCTCGACCGCGTGCACGGCGCCTCGGTGTGGCATCGGGACATCAAGCCCAGCAACATTCTCATTCGTCCCGACGGCTCTCCGGTCCTCATCGATTTCGGCGCCGCCCGCAAAGATGTCAGTGGAACGGATCGATCCACCATGGCCGTCTTTTCACCCGCATACGCTGCTCCCGAACAGATCTACCCGGTGGGGGATCAGGGCCCTTGGACGGATATCTATTCATTGGGAGCAACGCTCTATCGCGCCGTGACCGGAAGCCTTCCAACGAACGCTGCCAAACGAATGCAGGAGGAGATCTATGTGCCGGCTGTGGAGGCTGCCCAGGGGAGCTATTCCCCGTCATTTCTTGCCGCCATCGATGCAGCACTCCAACTCTATCCCAAGGAACGTCCTCAATCGATCGGCGCATGGAAAGCCTTGTTCACACAAATGGTCCTCGATGAAGATGACAGAACAGTGCTGCGCCCTTTTTCCGATGTCGTCCCCAAGCCGGAGCCCCAAAAAAAGAAGCTGGAGATCAAACCACCGGTTGTCATGTTCGCCACCGCCGCTGTTGTAGCGGTGGCCCTGTTGATATTCCTTCTGATCTTGCCGCCATCCGATACGGAGCAAACGCCGCCTGTCACCATCGATCAAAGCGACCTCGCGGATACGACCGCCACCGCGGATTTCCAAACGGATAGTGATAAAGAACCGGTTGTGGTTAGCGACGCGCCCCATGCAGGGGCCCAATTGAAAATTACCAGCATTCCTACCGCCGCCCAGGTATTCCTGGATGGGGCTTCAAAGGGCGTCACCCCTCTCGAAGCCACGGTTGGCGAAGGAACCCACTTGCTTCGATTGAGCCTCGATGATCATTATGAATGGGAGTCCTCACTAGTGGTGGGGACAGAGGGCGAAATTCCGATTCGAATTCCGTTGTTGGCGAAATGATATTCTCAGAGGGTGGGCTACTGAACGGACCAAACGCATACCAACTGCGACGCTTGTGTGGAGCAATCATACGAGCGCGCCGCATGGCCGGATGGATCTGCCGATCACTGGCCCTGGTGTTGCTGATTGCCTGCACCGCCCATGGAGAGGGCATTCAGATCCGAACGCTCGCTGGTCAGACACTCGACCTCTATCAACGTTACCATGCGTTGATTGTGGGGGTTGAACAATACGATCACTGGCCGCCGCGGACCAACGCCGTACAGGACGCCCGGGATGTTTCCTGGGAACTGAAGCGGCTTGGGGTTTCGGTCGAGTTGCTGACCAATCCCACCAAACAGCAAATGCAGCTGGCGTTGGACGAATTTGCCGGACAAGCCGGCGCAGATGCGGACAGCGGTCTGATCTTCTACTTTGCCGGCAACACGCACACCGCTGCATCGACAGAGGGACGCACGACCGGATGGATCATCCCAAGTGATGCGCCGGATCCCGGACAAGCCTGGAAAGATCTCGACGAATATGCCATCAGTTCCACCCGCATTGCCGCCCTGGCCGGTCAGATTCAATCGCGACACGTGCTTTTTGTGTTGGATGCACCCTTTTCCGCCGATCTGTTTCAGGTTGAACCGCCCGTGCTAAAAGTTGTCAACACGCAGAGCGCCTTGCTGCCGGTACGCCAGTTCATCACGGCCGGCCATGGGGATGACCCCATTGCCACAGAGAGCGCTTTTAAACGGTACTTGCTCAAGGGCCTGCGCGGCGATGCGGATTTGATTCATGACGGCGTCGTCAGCGCATCCGAACTTGCGCTCTTTCTGTCGAACCGGGTGCCCAGGGTAACGAATGGCAAACAGCGCCCTCAGTTTGGCCGCATAACCGATACCGGCGATAATGGCGGCGAGTTTATCGTTCAAATGACGGACCACCCCCTTTCCATTGCGCGGCTGTTTGTCAATGCGCAACCGGTGCCCGACACCATCCGGATTCTTAACATCAAGCCGCGTTTCAGACAGGGAATCGAATTGGAACCCGGCAGATACCATCTGGAGATATCGGCCGACGGATTTGAGACGGCCGAGCGGTGGATCAATTTGGCAGCCGGAGAAGATCGCACCGAAACCATCAAGCTGTCCAAACGGATCAAACTGGACGATGCGATCACCAACAGCCTGGGGATGCGGTTTGTCCGCATCCGGCCGGGAAGTTTCGTAATGGGCAGCCCGACCAGCGAGGCCGGCCGTTCAACCGATGAAATCCAACACCCCGTCAGGTTGACGCAGCCTTATTTCATGCAAAGCACCGAGGTGACCGTGGGGCAGTTCAAACAGTTTGTGCAATCAACGGGTTACAAGACCGAAGCGGAAAAGGGCGGCGGCTGCTGGACGGCCGGTGACGGAAGACGTTGGACCCGAAAGCCGGGAACCAGTTGGCAAAAACCTGGTTTAGTAGGTATCGAAGACGACCTGCCGGCCATTTGCGTTACCTGGAACGATGCCACGGCATTTGCCCGATGGCTCAGCCGCAAGGAGCGTCGCACCTATCGCCTGCCCACCGAGGCCGAGTGGGAGTATGCCGGCCGGGCCGGCATATCGACCCCGTTTTCCACCGGTCGGTGCCTGTCAACAGACGAGGCCAACTACGGCAAGATCGGCTATGCCTATCAAAAATGCACCACTGTTTTTCGCAAGAAGCGCGGCCGCCCCATAAAGGTGGGATTATTGCCGCCCAATCCCTGGAAACTGCATAACATCCACGGCAATGTCTCGGAGTGGTGCCAGGACTGGTACGGCCCCTACCCTTCCGGCAATGCCACCAACCCCAAAGGACCGGATTCG
>JASFGJ010000452.1:0-4196 GCA_050123815.1 Desulfobacteraceae bacterium | reverse complement strand
TGAAAACCACATCCACCCGGCTCTCCAACAGGCCCAACAGGCCGACCGACAAATCCGTGCTGCCGACCGGCTTGGGCAGTGGATGCGTTTTGTCTACGGCCCGACCGGAAACGGTCGCAATCACACACGTATCCCCCATATGAGACAGTACGTCCTTCATGGATAAGGCCACAGCCATTGGACGCAGCTTCTGCGCCTCGGCGCCGGTCATGGAATAGGAGTCATCGACCAGGATACCGACGTTACCGAATCGAATGGGCAAGGTTTTCGACCCTTGCCGTGCTTTTTTCATCAGGGCCTGCCGGATGTCCTCCGTCATACCTTCGGCATAGGCCAGAATGTAGAGCTCGACGGCCGAGCGCGCCATTGGATTGAAACGCACGACGACGTGTTCCTTCTTTGCTTTACGCTGGGCCAGGGCCTTTTGCTTCTCCGTCATGGAAGTGCCTTTGGTCAGTTCCAGTATTTTCTTCTGTGAAACCGATTTGTGATAAGTACTTCTGATGCCTTCCAACACTTCCAGGGGCAATACCGCCCCTTGGCTAAGATCGGTTTTGGCTGCTTTAAAGGCCTGAAACAGCGGCAAGGTATAATCTTTTTCGCCACCGAGAACATACGACACGCATTCGTAGATCGCTTGCCGATCGGTCTGTTTCGCCAGGTACTTGTCGATGCGGTTCCGGAGCGCTACACGTACTTGCGGTGTATGCGCATTGTTGATGGTCGCTCTGATCGCCCCGGTCGCTTGTTTGCCCCAGGCGTGTTCAAGGGCCTTGCGAACCTTTTTGCGGTACTTTACAGCCCACCACTCCAGCCTCGGGTGGTTAAGCAAAAAGGTCAGGATCAGCCGCTTCTTGGTTCGGCTATTGTTCACCCGGTTTGCCCGCAAATCATTGAGCAGGTTAAGCGCCCGGTTGGCCGGCAGGTTCTCGACCAAATGCATGATTCCCTGCATTTCGATAGTGATGTCCAGGCAGGAATCACCCTGGCGTTCCCAGCTATTCATCAACATGGCCTTCACCGCAGTTTGACGGGCATGATCCGTCACACCGTCCAGGGCATGAATCAGGAGAAACACTCCCCGGTCCATGGAGAACAGCGCCTTTCCGGCATCGAGACGCGCCTGCATCTCCTGCTCCCTGGTGCTGTAATGGGTTCCCAGGCCGGTGGCCACACCCGAGGCGTTCATTACCGCGACGGCGGCTTCTTTGAACGTCTCTTGATCCTTGATATGGGACAAGTCTAAAGAGACGCTGTTCTTCATCAGTGTAGTACTTGACGATTACTTCAATACTATCAGCTGTCACCCTGTCTGTATGAAGGTCTGCCAAGTTTGGTCGATGGTGGGAGCTATCGGGGTGACCCGGTTTTTAACAACCAATTGGGTCCCCGGATCTCCACCAGTCCAGCGTTCCCCATGTTTTGCCCATAAAAAAGCCCCTTCCAGCATGTAAATGCCGGAAGGGGCTTTTTAACACACTGTTATATCATGCTATCTCATAGGCTCTCCACTTCCGGGCAGTGTTGGATGCAAACCGCCATCTTGGCAAGCGCGGGAGAGCATAAACGTATCCGACGCGATGTCATTCGGATAATGGCGCAATGATTTCGTTGATAAATTATGTATGATGTAACGTTTCATTTTATTCCTCAGTTTCTTTTAGTGGGAAGTATATATCTAGGAGAGAAGATAATCAAGCGATATTTTACTTTGGGTGACATTATCTTAACCTCTATAAACCACTTCAAGGAGAGGCAACTCCCACTCATCCGCCTGAATCCACTTCCGGAAACCCTCGTCAGGGTCATCCCGATGGCGCTTCAGCAGGGCCACGACACGAACCTCGATGACCTGCTCCAACATCTTTATCCATTTGGCGGACCCTTCGTTGGACAGTTGGGCCAAACACCTTCCTTCACCGTCGTGGACTTCCAGCTTCACATTGCTGCGGTGGAATGAAACACGCTGCCCTGCCTGCAGCGCTGCCAGGTGGTCATGAATTGGGTGTGTTTGAGGAAAACGGCCCGCATAATCGAGATAGATTTCGTCCAACCCCAGAAGTTCATATCTTCTGTGTGTGCCGTCATCGATCTCAACGTGTTCCCGATACGTCAGCGGTATGGAAAATTCTCCTTTGATCTCCTTGAGAAACGGGTTGGTTTTTTGGGGAATCTTCAACAGGCATAAGGTTTGCTCGGCGCGTGTCATTGCCACATACATGATGCGCCGCTCTTCTTCCCACTGCACTTTATCCGTCGGCAGGCTCCAGTCGCCATCCAGAACAAACACATGGGCAAACTCCATCCCTTTGGCCGAGTGGACGGTGCTCAGCAAAATGCCGTTTCCAATCATTTTTTCCCGTCGCTGTTCAGCCACGAACTCATACAAGCGATCCACCGCACGGCTTACCGGCAGCAGGCTGTCCATGGTTTCGTTCCGGTAACTATCGAAAAACAGGTCAATCAATGCCCACCATGGATTGAGCGCCTGGCCGGCGCGCATCGCATCGATCCCTTTTTTCAAATCGTCCGCTCTCGCGGTTTTCTTCTCCCCGGCCTCCAGCCAATCCAGGGTCATCCGGATCTCTCGTATCCGATGCAGGGTGAGCCCTTTGCTCAATATCGTTTTTACAGGGTATGCGGCGGCCTCCAGCACTGCCCTGACGGCAGCCAGCGGGGCTTTTGTTCGCGACAACACGGCAATGTCGGTCCAATCGGTTTTCGGATCGAGTTGCTTCAGTCGGTCGATTTCATTTTTTATATAGAGGGCCTGGTGCGCAGGGTCCTGCACGGAAACGATCCGGACTCTGCCTTGGCTCACCGGGTCCAGATGCTCCCATCGCCCACCGGGCAGAATCGGTTGTCGCTCCCGGTTGATGCAAATCGGATAGGCGCCTTTCATTCTGTCCCGGTTGCATCGGATCAACGCATTGGAAGCGGCGATGATGTGCTTGCTGGAACGGTAATTTTCAACGAGATGGATGACGTTCTCACTGTAATCGTTTTGGAATTGCCGGATAAAACGAACATTGGCCCCCCGAAACGTGTAAATGTTCTGATCGTCGTCCCCGACGGCCAGAATGGAAAGCCGGCCGTCCGCTTCGGCCAGCGACCGTCCGGCAATGGCCGATACCAGGTCATACTGATGTTCATCGATGTCCTGATATTCATCCACCAGAATGTGGCTGTAACCGGCCAGCAACCGGTCCCGATGTTCGTCCGGTTCCAGTCCCGGAATATCTTTTTCACCCTTCACCAGTTTGATCGCGTCTTTGATGATTCGGTCGAAATCAATGGGGTCCTTATCTTGCGATTCGGCCATGTCCCGGATCGAAATGCCGGCCAGGCGCATGGCCGCGCCGTGATAGGTGGCAACGGTGACGCCGCCAGCCGCCTTTCCGACCAGGGCGCGCAGCCGCTTTTTAAGGAGTACGGCCGAGCTGTGGTTGAAGCACAGCACCAGAATCTGCCGCGCCGGAATCCGTTCAACCTCCAGCAGATAGGCACAGCGGTGAACGATCACCGTTGTTTTTCCCGACCCGGGTCCGGCGAGAATCAGCATGCTCTCTTCCACCGGACGTCCCACTGCGGATATCTGCACCGGATTGCGCAGATTTTCTACAATCTTGCGAAAGGACTCGGCGGTGGTGGCCTTTTCCAGGAGCGCTTTTTCGCCTTCGAAATATTTGTTGATAAATTTGACCCGTCCCAGCGCAAAATAATCCAGGACCAGGGTGAGCGCACCGGCAATTTTTTCGAGCGCCAGGGTGGCATAGCGCATCATCACATGCACCTGCAGACGTTTTTCGCGATAGTGAACGGCCAGCGGCTTGTAGTCGCCTTTGTTGTAATAACGTCCACGGGCTGTCCGGGCCAGGCGAATGGTCATGGCCTGCCGCAGGACCGCCAAACCATTCTGCAACTCGATGACATGCTGTTCGTGCAAAAACATGAGCGCCCGCTCGATTGCCGGCAAAACCTTTTTGACTTCGGCGCTCAAAAACAAATCGGCCTTGATGGCGGCGGATAGTTGATCGCTGGTAAAGGTGACCTGCAGGTTGCTGATCATTTCAGGATCGATGTCGGCGGCCTGTTTATCGGCCGTCCCGGCCAGCGTTTTTAAAATCAAATGGGCCACGCTTTGCCGCAAAAAAATGGTTTTAAGGATCGTATCCCAACTGCGATTGAGTTTTACC
>JASFGJ010000451.1:0-4203 GCA_050123815.1 Desulfobacteraceae bacterium | reverse complement strand
CAAGACACGGCGCATCACCATTGAATTGGTTACCGATATGGATCGTGCCGTCGCCAGGCGAATTGGTGTCGGGACATTGTCGGAAGCGCAGCTGCAGAATGTCCTCGACCGACGCAAAGGCCCGATGGCGGTTATTCCCAATGCCAGTATGCTGGTGCAGCGGCCATAATGATATGCTTTAAGATAATGTTATTGGACTGCGTTATCGGTCGTCGCGGTATCACACAATACAGCTTCCTCCCTCTAACCTTGCCAAAAACATTATCTTAAAGCATGTACCAACAGCAGGGACAATGAAGCGATACGCAGCTTTAAACAACCAATTTTCAGAACTGGCAGACGGCCTTGCCGGCGATGTACACACCGACTTGCTGCGGTGTTATCTGCTGGCCACCGACGCCAGCATCTTCAAGCAAATACCGGTGGCGGTGGTCTATCCGAAAAGCGCAGCGGATGTCCAGAGCGTTGTACGTTATTGCCGCGATCGTGGCTTAAGCGTGCATCCGCGCGGGGCCGGCAGTGGACTGTGCGGCGCTGCGGTCGGTATGGGCGTCGTTCTCGATTTTTCCAAATACATGAACCGGCTTCGGCACATCGATCTGCAGGCCGGTTGGGTCGATTGCGAACCCGGCTACCGTTTCGGCGAACTCGAAGCGGCCCTGTCGGGCACCAGGCTCTTTTTCCCGCCGGATCCCTCCAGCGGAGAGTACGCCACCTTTGGCGGCATGATGGGAACCAACGCCAGCGGCGCTCACTCCGTAAAATATGGCAATGTGGCCGACTATGTGCTGGATGCCGAGGTCGTTTTCGCCGACGGCAGCCTGGCCTGGCTTTCCGATATCGCTGATCGGCCCATCGAAGATCTGCCGGAGAATTTGCTGCGGTTGGCCCGAATGTACGAACGGCATGCGTCCAGCATTGAATCGGCCTACTGCCCGGTGAAGTGCAACGTTGCCGGATATAACCTCCGGCAGATGGTTCAAAACGACCGGCTTTGCCTGCATCGTTTGGTTGCGGGCGCCGAAGGAACGCTGGGCATTGTCACCCGTCTGCGGTTGCGCCTGATTGAACGGCCGGCGGCGGATAGTCTGGTGGTGGCCTATTTCGACGACATTATCACGGCGGCCCGGGCCGTCCAGCTTGCCATGCCGATGGCGCCGTCCGGAATCGAGGTGATGGACAAATCGCTGCTCGACCTGGCACGGGAATCGGATCCGTTGCTTGCCCGGCGCATTCCGTCCGGTATCGACAATGTATTGATGATCGAGTTTGACGGCCCTTCCCAGGAGGATTGCGCCAGCCCTGCGGAAGAACTGCTGCGCGCACTGCGGGACACTGCACTGACAGACAAGGCCTACCCGGCCGTTTCCACCGAGGAGAAGCAGCGGTTCTGGGCGCTGCGCAAGGCGGCGGTGCCGATCTTGTACAAACTCAAGGGACGCAAAAAAATACTGGCCCTGGTGGAGGACGCCGCCGTGCCGCTGGAAGGTCTGGTGCCGTACTTCAAGGGCATCTATGAGATCTTCAAACGCCATGGTGTGGCCTTTGTGCTTTACGGCCATATCGCCAAGGGGCTGATGCACACCCGACCGCTGCTGGATCTCAAGGATTCAACGGATGTGGGGCTGCTCAAGCCCCTCGCCGATGAGGTATATGACCTGGTCGCCGGACTGGACGGCACTGTTGCAGGCGAGCATGGCGACGGGCGTTTGCGCAGCGCTTACATCAAACGCCGCTACCCGACCATCTACGACCGTTTCATCGAGGTCAAACAGCTGCTCGACCCGGATAACATCCTGAACCCGGATATCATTACCACCGATCGACCGGACCAGATGATGCACCATCTGCGGTTCGGGCCCGATTATTCGGCAGCCGAACCGCCCCGGCTGCACCTGCACTGGCCGTCCACCTTCGTCGTTGAGGCGGAAAAATGTCATGGCTGCTCCAAATGCACCACCGTTACCACGGCCACCCGGATGTGCCCGGTCTACAAGGTGACCCGCGACGAGGCGGCCGCTCCCAAAGCCAAAGCCAATATCCTGCGGGCGCTGCTCAGCGGGGCAATACAGGATCAGGATCTGTATCGTGACGGATTTCAACATGTCATGGCCCAATGCGTCAACTGTGGCAGTTGCTATCTGGAGTGCCCGTCCAATGTCAATATCCCCAAACTGGCCATGGAGGCCAAAGCGCGGTATGTCGATAAGTTCGGCAGTGCTTTGGCCGATCGGGTAACCGCAAACATCGAAACCGCCGCCGGCCTGACCCACAAGCTTTCCGACATCATCGCGCCAGCGGTGCGGCGGCCGTTGGTGCGAACCCTTTCGGCGCGTCTGACCGGCCTGGCGCCTCAGCGCGAAACGGTCCTATTCGCCCGTCGGAGCCTTTACCGCCGGATGCCGCGGGCCATTGACGGAAAGGGGCCTTCGGTGCTCTTTTTCGCCGGCTGCTATGCCGGCCTGATCCGGCCCGCTTTAGGGGAGGCGGCCATGCATGTTTTGGCGCACATGGGATTTGAGGTCCATCTTCCACCGCAACATTGCTGCGGCCTGCCCCAGCTCTCCAAAGGCATGGCCGGGGCCGCACGCGATAAAGTGCGTCAGAATCTGGGCCGCTGGCGCACCACGCTTGCAAAGGCCGACTACATCGTCGTGACGTGTTCATCGTGCGGCTATGCCTTAATGAACGACTGGGCCTACCTGTTGCCGGATGACCGCGCCGTTGAGCAGATCAGTGCAAAGACAAGGCACATCTCAAGTTTGCTGTCCATCTATCACGGCCGGTTGACGTTGGGCGAACTGCCTGTGCGGTTGGCCTATCACCATCCCTGCCATCTGCGTATCCAGCCCGACAGCAACAGCACCCTTTCCTTGCTGATGCATATCCCCTCGGCAGAAGTGGTCGATCTGCAAAGCAGCTGCTGCGGTATTGCCGGCAGCTGGGGCATGATTGGCAAAAACTATGAACTCAGTCGCACCATCGGCCGTCCCATGATCGAGAAATTGAACGCATCCGGGGCCCGCTACGGCGTCACCGACTGCCCCACCTGTCAGATGCAGATGCAGCATTTGGGAAACCTGCCCGTGCGGCATCCCATTGAAATTGTACTTGACAGCATCACCCCCCAGGAGCGGTGAAAAATTATATTGCCGGTCCAATTATAGATAGGGTAGGATAACCCGCAGTGGGGATGTAGCTCAGTTGGGAGAGCGCGGCGTTCGCAATGCCGAGGTCAGGGGTTCGATCCCCCTCATCTCCACCAATCTTCATCCTGCGGGCTGCGAATCGCAGGCAGAGTCCAATGGCCACTTCTATTGTCATACCGCGACGACAGATAACGCAGTCCAAAAACATTATCTTAACGTCTGTCAACGTTTTGGCGGCGATAGTATTGTAGCGCCTCGTCTACAGTATCCTTGAGCTGTTCATCCTGCCATGGTTTGGTGATGAACTTGAAAATGGCCCCCTGGTTTACAGCATCCATGACGATGTCGAGATTGGCCGAACCGGTCAAGGCGATGCGGACGCAGCTTGGATGGAGGCTTCTGATCCGTGCCAAAAACTCGGTCCCGTCCATTCCCGGCATGTAATGATCGGCAACGACGAGCCCGACGCGGTTCCCGGCGAGCAGTTCAAAGGCTTCTTCCGTACCGGTGGCCGTCAGGATGCGGTATCCGTTGGTGCCAAGCATCCGTTTCAGGGCCGCTAGCACGTTGATGTCGTCATCGACCAAAAGGATTGTGTTGTCAGGTGTTTCTGCTGCGTTGGAAGGCAGGCTCAAACAGTGATCCTTTAAAACCAGACGCTCGAAATCAGAGGCCGGCAAGGGCCGACTGTAATAATACCCCTGCATCTCGTCACAGCCATGCCGGTACATGTACATCATCTGGCCTTCGGTCTCGACGCCTTCGGCAATTACCTTCAGATTGAGTGAATGGGCCATGGCGATGATTGCCAGGGCAATGGCGGCACTATCGGGCTCGCTGGTGATGTTGCGGACAAATGAGATATCCAGCTTCAGCTTGTCGAAAGGAAAGCGTTTCAGATAGCTGAGGCTCGAATAGCCGGTACCAAAATCGTCTAAGATGAGTCCGATTCCGAAATCCTTCAGCTCCCTTAAAATGGACAGAACACTGTCGGTATTGAGCATCAGCAGGCTTTCGGTAACTTCGATCTCGATATCGGTGGGCTCAAGCCCGG
>JASFGJ010000450.1:0-4206 GCA_050123815.1 Desulfobacteraceae bacterium | reverse complement strand
CCGGGGATTGCCGGCGCCTAGACGAACGCTTTGACCTTTTTCAGCGTCTGCGTCAGCTTCTCCTGTTTTGCCGAGAGAGTTGTCTGTTTTTCTCGAACGTCGGCGATCACTTGTGCCGGCGCCTTGCTTAAAAAACCCTCGTTGCTCAACTTTTTCCCGATGGTTGTCAGCTCCTTGGCCAGTTTGCCGATCTCTTTTTCGAGGCGCTGGGCCTCCCGGGCAAAATCCACCACACCCTTGAGTTCGACCAGCACCGTGGCATTGCTGATGATGGCGGTGGCGGCGGTCTCCGAGCGCTGCTCTTTGTCTTGCACCATCAACGATTCCAGTCGAGCCAGGTTGATAATCAGGTCCTGGTTGTCTTGCACCGTTTGTCGCAAGTCGGCATGTTCCGATGCGACGGCAACGGTCAG
Source organism: Desulfobacteraceae bacterium (assembly GCA_050123815.1). Lineage (GTDB taxonomy): Bacteria > Desulfobacterota > Desulfobacteria > Desulfobacterales > Desulfosarcinaceae > JARRKU01. The sequence goes on along the minus strand of JASFGJ010000450.1, from coordinate 3,793 downwards.
TTTGGCGGAGGGTGCAATATTCATTTCGCCGCGGATATTGCGAATCCCGGTAATGACCTCCATTACCGATGCCATTTGCTTTTCCGCACCGCGCAGAGCGGACAGGTCGTCTAGACAGCGTTCGGGCTGCGGATAATCGGCCCGCATGATGGAACCCTCGGTGCCGGGCAGTTTGTCCCAGATCTCTTCCGTAACAAATGGCGCAAAGGGATGCAGCAGTACCAGGATATCGCGCAGTACGGTCCACAAGGTCTGCAAAGCGGCGGCTTTTGCGGGGCCGTGATCGTCGTCATAAAGGGCCGGTTTGACCGCTTCAAGATACCAGTCACAGAATTCATGCCAGACAAATTGATAGACAGCGCCGGCGGCTTCGTTGAATTTATAAGTTTCAATGGCGTCGCCGACCTGGTGGGCGACCTTGGTCAGACGGGACAAAATCCAGCGGTCCGGCATGGAAAGGTTTTGAGTGTCTATTTTTTCACAGCCGGTTTCGAGATGCATCAATGCAAAGCGGGCGGCGTTCCAGAGCTTGTTGATAAAGTTGCGATAGCCTTCCACGCGTTGTTCCGAGAGCTTGATATCCCGCCCCTGGGCGGCAAAAGCGGCCAGCGTATAGCGAAAGGCGTCGGTGCCGTACTTTTCAATGACGTTCAAAGGATCGATGACGTTGCCCTTGGACTTGCTCATTTTCTTGCCCTCTTCATCCCGCACCAGGGCATGCACATACACATCCTTGAATGGCACCTCTCCCATAAAATGGATGCCCATCATCATCATGCGGGCCACCCAGAAAAAAAGAATATCAAAACCGGTCACCAGAACCGATGTGGGGTAAAACGTCTTGAGCAGATCGGTCTTTTCGGGCCAGCCCATGGTGGAAAAGGGCCACAAGGCCGAGCTGAACCAGGTGTCCAGGACATCGCTCTCCTGCGTCAATTCGCCGTGGCCGCACTTGGGGCACTGAGCAGGCGCCTGCATGGCGACAACCAGTTCGTCGCAGTTTTGGCAGGTCCAGGCCGGAATTTGATGGCCCCACCAGATCTGACGCGAGATGCACCAATCCTTTATATTGTACATCCAGTCAAAATAGGTTTTGGCCCAGGCTTCCGGAATAATACGTGTTTTACCGCTCTCCACGGCTTCAATGGCCGGCTTTGCCAGGGTTTTGGCCTTGACGAACCACTGCTGCGACAGGTTGGGCTCCACGACGCTTTTGCACCGATAGCAATGGCCCACGCCATGTTTGTGATCGTCCATATCGGCCAGCAGATCCAGCGATTTGAGGGCATCCACGACGGCCTTTCGGGCTTCGAATCGATCCAGTCCGGAAAAGCGCCCGGCCTCCGGCGTCATGCTGCCGTCATCACCGATGACCTTAACGCTGGGCAGTTTATGACGCTGGCCGATTTCAAAATCGTTGGGGTCGTGGGCGGGGGTCACTTTGAGGGCGCCGGTGCCGAACGCCGTGTCCACATAATCGTCCCGGATGATGGGAATCTTTCTGTCCATCAAGGGCAGAATGACGTCGTGGCACGCCAGGTCGGCATATCGCTCATCATCCGGATGGATGGCGACCGCGGTGTCTCCCAGCATGGTTTCCGGTCGTGTCGTGGCCACCACCACTGAACCGGACCCGTCGGCAAAGGGATAGCGGATATGGTACAAGTGGCCGTCCAGTTCCTCATGTTCGACTTCCAGATCGCTCAGTGCCGTCTGACACCGGGGGCACCAGTTGGTGATGTACAATCCCCGATAGATCAAGCCTTGCTCATAGAGTTTGACGAAAACGGTGCGCACCGCTTCGGACAAGCCCTCGTCCATGGTGAAACGCTCGCGCTGCCAGTCGCATGACGCGCCGAGCCGTTTAAGCTGGTTGATGATGGCGCTGCCATACTCCCCACGCCACTGCCAGACAGCGTCGATGAATTTTTCACGCCCCAGGGCGTGCCGATCCCTTCCTTCGGCGGCCAGCTGGCGTTCGACCACATTCTGAGTCGCAATGCCGGCATGATCGGTGCCGGGCATCCAGAGCACGTTGCCGCCTTTCAGTCGCCGGTAGCGGCAAAGAATATCCTGCATGGTATTGTTCAAGGCATGGCCCATGTGCAACACGCCGGTGACATTGGGCGGCGGAATGACAATTGAAAAAGGCGTTTTTTCACTGCGATCGGCGGCTGAAAACAACCCCTCTTTTTCCCATACGGCGTACCAGCGCTGCTCCACAGCTTTGGGTTCGTAGCCTTTGTCCAATAAATCCTTACTCATGAAATCCAGCTCCTTTGCGCAAACATTTCCGGCTCGCATATTCAAGGCCGTATCCCGGCCCCGCTATAGGCTTTAAGCTAATTAAAAAAGGGATTAATGAATAATCCCTTGGAAAAATCAAGATAAATTCTCAGGGCGTGGCAACGGCCCAGGGGGACAGCTTCGCGAGATTTGATGTAAGATCGGTGTAACCTGCTGCAAACCCTTGGTAAAATCGGGTCCGGCATCTGAGGCTAAAGGGCCTTATTCATCATCCTTGGCCGAGGGGCTTTTCTTTTGCGGCTGGTCCAAAACATCCGTCAGGCGAAGCACATCGTCGTCGGATCCGGGCGATATCGGCTGCATTGGTATTTCGGATCCCTCCAGTTCGGCTGGATCGACGATGTCGGTCAATTCAATAATATCGTCGTCGGCCGGGTCAACCCGCTCCGAAGTCAGCTCGCCCTGACGTTCCGCCTCGAGCAGAGCCGGATCAACGATATCGGTCAATTCGAGGAGCTCTTCATCATCCAAATCGGCTTGTGGAGCCATGCGAACCGTCTGGTCGAGGGCCTCGAGCTCGGCCGGATCGACGATGTCGGTCAGTTCGATGATCTGCTCATCATCGGTTTGAATCGCTTCCACCATGGGTGGGGCGGCCGGATCAGGTTCGCTTTGAATCTCCGCTTGGGCTTCGGCCGTAGCGGCGATATCGGCCAGTTCGATAACATCGTCCAGATCCGCAGCCGATTCAGAATCCGCCGGCGCCACCGGTTCGTCAGCCTGCCGTTCCGGCGCATCGACAATGTCTGTCAGCTCAAGCAGCTCTTCATCTTCCTGATCGGTTTCCATTGTGACAGGCGCCATTTGGATGTCCGGATCCAGTTCAACCGGATCGACCATATCGGTCAATTCGATCATGTCGTCATCCGCTTCGGCCTGCTCGCCGTCGGTCGCTGATTCCGGGACCAAAGCCTCATCAATGAGGGCGGCATCCCGGGCCAGCTGGACCTCATCGAATTGCGGTTCGTCGACCGGTTGAGGCTGCGTCTGATCGGGGATATCGGCGTCATCCGTTTGGGCCGGCTCGACGCTATCCGCAGCAGGCGGCACCGGCTCATCGGTTTCCATATCCGCGTCGGCGGCCTTGCGTTCGGCATCGTCCACCTTATCCGTAAGATCGCTTAACTGCTCTAATAGCTGATCTTTCTGGGCTTCGGCTTTCGTGCGCTCGGCCGATTCGGTTTCAGCCGCTTCGAATGCCGCATCCACCTGCTGTTCGATATCCGAGGGCTCGGAGGGTGGGACCGGCGCTTTTTCGACTTGTTCGGGAGGTGCTGCCGCGTCGACAGGTTGTTCGGACGGCACTTGAGACGGCGCCTTTTCAGGGCTGTCAGCAGTTTTGGTCAACTCGACAACTTGTACTTTTGACTGATCGGTCAACGCCATTTCCGGCGTCAGTTCCACGATCCCGGATTCATCGGCGGTTAGCGGTTCTTCGTTGGCGTTGGTACGCTCTTTCATAATTCCCCCGGGTTTGTTATAAAAA
>JASFGJ010000449.1:0-4227 GCA_050123815.1 Desulfobacteraceae bacterium | reverse complement strand
TACGCCTAATGCCCTGTGCACTGTTGAGGATAACAACTGTGATCTACGGTTGATACATCTTAGCGAACACCTCGGCAAATGCCTCAAACGTCGTCGGCGTCACCGTTTCGGGCGTGCGTTTCTGCCCCACCCCAAACAGGCTGTCATTGATTCCGGCACTCATCTCAGCCAGCAGTAGAGCCATATCTTCCGTCAAGCCCGATTCGACAAGTCCACTGATGTAATCCTGTCTGGAAAAATGGATGTATTTGAGGTCTGGTTTGCCGATCTTTTCACCGATAATCCGGGTCGCATCCGCCATGCTGATATCCCGGGGGCCCAACAGTTCACGCACCGATTTTCCGCTGAAATCTCTTCCAAGCATATGCTCGGATGCAACCTGGGCGATGTCCTGGGTGGCAATCATGGCAATGGGCAAATCGCCCCTGATATGCCCGCCGTTGATCCCCATCGATTTTATCAGTTCCATGTTCATCAGTAAATTTTCCATAAAGAAGGTGGGTCTCAAATGCAAAAAATTGATTACTTCGATTTTGTTCAAGCGTTGCTCTTGGTCACGCAGCCCCTTGATAGGACCGGTGTCCTTTTCCAGGTGAGCTCCGTGGCTGCTTAAATTGACCACATAGGTTACCTTTGCGTCGACTAAGGCTTGGGCTACGGTGCGTCCGAATTCATTTTGGTATGCCAAAAAATCAATGGCCGTGTTGTTGGGCGGGATCATGACAAACACAGTATCCGATCCGGTAAACGCTTCGGTCAGAAACGACAGGTTGGTCGCATCGCCAACCGCAGGTTGAGCGCCTAAATCGATCAATGTCTGCATTTTTTTAGCTGAACGGCCAATCACCCGGACCGGTTCCCTCTTTTTTAGAATGACTTTTGCCAGATTGCTGCCGATGTTTCCTGTGGCTCCGAGAATGGTATGCATGGTGCGTCTCCTCCTTGTTATGTTTTTTATTGTTGCGGATTCGATCAGAGGCAGTAACGCAGGTCGATAATTAGACTCAGAATAAGCACTTTGGGAAGGGAAACAAGCCTCCTTGAAAAGATCGATAATAGGAATGCCCTACCACTGTCCTGCTGATTTACACCATTTGCACACCCGAAATGCCGTGGTTACATATTATCGAACATCAGGCAGGCATTTGATAATTGCCTGAACGTATCATGCGTGAATTGGTAGATAACTTTAACAGAAACCCAAACCAATGAGAGGATAAACCAATGAAAAAAACAGAAATTATTTTTGCGGCAATGATGATTGCACTACTTCCCGGTTTAGTGATTGCCGGCAGCCATGGAAAAACCGATAAATCAGCAGAATCAATGACGAAAATGGATATCGTTGACACGGCCGTTTCGGCAGGCAAGTTCAATACCCTTGTTCAGGCAATTCAGGCTGCCGACCTGGTTGACACACTCAAAGGCGCCGGTCCGTTTACGGTCTTTGCGCCAACAGATGAGGCCTTCGCCAAATTACCGGCCGGTACGTTGACCGATCTGCTAAAACCTGAAAATAAAACGAAGCTGCAATCTATTCTCACTTACCATGTGGTGGCCGGAAACGTCAGTTCTGCCGATGCCGTCAAGCTGACCTCCGCCAAGACAGTTAACGGTGAAAGCTTCTCCATCCGTTCGGGCAGCAGTGGTCTTATGGTGGATGAAGCTACAGTCATCCAGGCGGACATCAAGGCCAGCAATGGCATGATTCATGTGATCGACCGCGTTATTCTGCCTTAACCCATTAGAATCACGCCAAAAGTTGTTGCGCCCATCGATGACCATGGGCAGGACCTGATGGCAGGACCTGCCCATGCGTTTCGATTCATTCACCGGGATGTTGCCCGGCCGAGTGGATTATTTTTCCAGGAAGTACGAAAAACACCGACCCACTCGTCCCAGCGAGTGTCCCGGCTGAAACGGCAATTGCGGTACATGGCGTGGTGGGCTTCGAAAATATTTTGTGGCACCAACGGGTTGGACAGATAGATGGAAAGTCCGCCAGCCCGGCGGTCGCTGGTGTGACGCTCGTAAACAACAACCTGCTGTTGCAGCAGTCTTAAAACCGCACGGCATGCCCCATCGATCTCGGGATTCTCGGCTGCGTCGAGCAGTTGCTTTAAAAAATCGGCGAGATCGTAATACTCCAGATTCAAAAAACTGGGAAACTGCTGGCTCGAATGCAGCGCCCGATCGATGGCCGAAATGATTTGCGGATCCCGAGCAGCGGCTATCAACCACCCGGCAAGCACATCGATGCGCCCGGCAAGTTCCGGAAGGTGTCGACAATCGACGAGAGCCATGCTGGCAGCGAGTCGGGTCGTTGCCGATTCCGGTTGGTCGGCCCACAGCGGCGCCGCATCTTGGTAATTTTGAAAATGGCTGTCCACCAGCATTCGGCCGAGTTTTTCGGGATCAATGCCCGGGTCCCGGTGAAGCGCGGCAATCATTTCCTCTACCTTCAAGCCCCTGATTTGAAAGGCACCCTGCGGTTGATTCAACAACCGTATCTCATCTTCGCTGGCAACCAGATAGTGCGTGATATCCGAAAGCGAATAGCCCACTTCCACCATGCCGGCCAAGCACGAAAACATCACCATCAGATCAAAGGTCCGCCCTTGAAGGGCACTGTAAATTGCTTTGTGAAACTGCTCCAACGACATCTTCGAACGGCTGGTGGCGTCCCTTGAGATGGAGAGCGCTTTGCCGGGCGACCCATGACTCAACGATTTGGTGTCGATGACCCCCTGACCATGGGCAAAGGCATAAAACATATATCGCTGAGCGGGAAATTGCTGAAGCGCGCTGCGCACAAAGGCCTTTACCGTATCGCTTGATCCCAGATCCGCTTCTCCCCACTCGCCGATTGCCGGTGAGGTGATGCGGCCGATTTCCGGATGGGCCTTGAGATAGAGAAGCCTGGCACCACTCCATGCATTGCCGTAAGGTCCCAGCCAATCCGGGTGACCATCCACCAGCACCACCACATTGACATCTGGCGATGATCCGATGGTCTCCATCATGTCCAGGGTGTGCAACACCTCTTGCGCCAAATCGTTGTCGCCGTTGAGATAGCACAGCAGCGTCACCTTGGCCGGCGCTTTTATTGGATGATCCTGACAAGGGCTGTTCATCGGCCATTGCAACAATGCCATGCCGAGCAGCAACAAACAGCCAAATCGCGCCAATGGTCGATTCTTTCCGACATGCAACGGCAGTCCAGCGTATCTCAAACAAAAAACTCCTTGAATAATCGGTTCAAACGAACCGCACTTCATGACAAGATCTCTCGCATTCAATGGCGGTACCAATCTCACCATAAGTTCGGCCGTCCCCCGGTTTACTTGAGCGCACAGTAACGTCAATCTCCGCCCTTAAGGACGGGTATTAAAGACGGTTAAGTTTACCGCCAACCTGCCGATAATACGATTTGAGTACAGTTGCAGTCACACTGCTCCGGTTCTATTTCAAAGGAGCCGCTTTTCGACCAGCTCTGTTCATAATTCTGATAATATTGACTTTTCATGGGATAGGTTGGAAATGGGAACCAAAAAAACGGATAGAGACGACCGCCCCTCAAACAAATCTGGCCCAACGCCGAAGATCGCTGTCATCGATGACGAGCAGCGTTGGTTGAAGGTATTTCAAAGATTGTTCCGCAGCAGCAAATATTGCGTTGACACCTATTCGGACCCCCAGGAATTCCTCGACACGATCACCGCATCGCCCGATAGATATTGTGGTATTATTTGTGACATAAAGATGCCGGATATCGATGGGTATCAGGTATTTGAGATTCTAAAATCCAATATTGCCACTCAAAACATCCCGTTCTTGATGGTTTCCGGCGTATTGACACAGGATCACAATTTCTCAAAAGTTCAAGGCATCGCCCACATCTCCAAACTCGACGACAACTTGCGTGCAAGGGTTTTTCAAGAACTGATCGAAGTCATCGAAAACTGGCCCAAGGTGAGACAATATCTGGAAGCCAAACAGGTATCGGCGCAAAAGATCGATTTCCTTTGCCAGTTTTTTATTAATTATCATAAGTATTTCAATGAGATATTGGATTATGTGAACCGGATGGAGCAAGCGTGTGTCAAATCCGATCTGATTGCGATGGCGCGCATAAAATCCGCGTGTGAAACATACATGCAAGAGCTGCAAACAACGTGTATGGATCTGATCACCATCCTTCAAGAGGATCCTGAAACCACCGGGTTT
>JASFGJ010000448.1:0-4230 GCA_050123815.1 Desulfobacteraceae bacterium | reverse complement strand
CTACATTTCATTTGGTGCTCCCGGTTCCAGTCAAGAAAACACGATCGTCATGAACCGACTCTGTCTAAAAAGGAGTGCAATACATGGCAAATAAATCGCCCAAAAGGATTCTTGTAATCGAAGACGATCAGCACATTGCCGAAGGCTTGCAGCTCAACCTCGTGATGAAGGGGTACCAGGTGTTCATTGCACCTGACGGACCTTCAGGGCTGCAGCAATGGAAACAACAGCAGCCACACTTGATCGTACTCGATATTATGCTGCCCGGTATCGACGGACTCTCCCTGCTGCGCAATATCCGCCTTGAAGATGAGCGCCTGCCGATTCTGATCCTTTCCGCAAAGGCCGATATTGACGACAAGATCGAGGGATTGGCGTATGGGGTCGATGATTATCTGACCAAGCCATTTCATCTGGATGAATTTCTATTGCGTGTGGAGCGTCTGCTCCTGCGCGCGGACTGGGCCAACGGCAATACGGACATCCACACGGCGGTATTTCAAACCTATCAATTCGGTGAGAACCGCATCGATTTCAGCTCGGCCACGGCCCAGTGCACCGATGGCAAAACGGTGCGCCTGACCGAGCAGGAGCTCAAATTGCTCAAGCTGTTTATCGCCAATCGCGGCAAACCACTTTCGCGCAGTCAACTTTTAGCAATCGGGTGGAGTTACAGCGGCCGAACCACAAGCCGCACGGTGGACAATTTTGTTGTTCGGATGCGGCGGTACTTTGAAAAAAATCCTAAAAAACCCGTCTTTTTCAAGAGCCTTCGCTCCGTCGGCTATTTGTTTGAGGATCGGAAGGAGTAATTTTTTTCAGGCGGCCGCCTGAGGTAATGCGCCGCGCGTATGGGCCTTGCGATACTCGTTTGCCAGGTCGTCCAACAGTTCTTTTACCGACACAATCCGGTCGACGCGGTAAGCGTTTTTCCCGGCAAAAGCGAATCCATGCTTGAGTTTGCCTTTCCGGGCATTTCCCAGAGCGATGGCAATACAGTAGGGGCTTTTTTCAGGGTCACACGTTTTCAAGCAATGAAACGGGCATTTGAACGGTGTCTTGTGGCCCTGGTTGGCGGCATCGATAAAGGCATTGCCAACGGCTCGGCCGGGCAACCCGACCGGGCTTTTGATGATGACCATATCCTCTTTTTGGGCATCGATATAGGCTTGCTTGAAGGCGTCATCGGCATCGCATTCATGGGTTGCCACAAAGCGGGTTCCCATTTGCACACCGGCTGCGCCCCGATTTATGAAAGCGTAAATATCATCGCCCGTAAAAATCCCACCGGCGGCGATGACCGGTATCGTTTTGCCGGAGGTTTCTTCGATGGGCTTGAGCACCTCGATGACGTCGCTGACCAGCTGCTCGAGGCAAAAATCGGGATCGTCAATCTGATCGGGTTTGAACCCGATGTGACCACCGGCCTTGGGGCCCTCGACGACGACGGCGTCCGGCAGATAGTCAAAACGGGACAACCATTTCTTGCAGATAATCTTTGCGGCCCGGCCCGAGGAGACGATGGGCGCCAATTTTGTCTTGCATCCGGGCGTCAAGAATCCCGGAAGGTCCAGCGGCAGCCCTGCGCCGGAAAAAATGATGTCGATACCTTCGGCAATGGATGTGCGCACCATGTCGGCATAGTTGGTCAGCGCCACCATGATGTTGACGCCCAACACGCCGTTGGTCAGCTGCTTGGCTTTTCGGATTTCACGGGTCAGCACGCGGATGTTGGCCGCATCGGGGTCGGTTGCGATGTCGGGTTCATGAATACCGGGCATGGCGGCGGCGATGACGCCGACACCGCCTTGGTTTGCCACGGCCGATGACAGACCGGAAAGGGAAATTCCCACCCCCATTCCACCTTGAATAATGGGAACAGGAATGGTCAGATCGCCAATATTGAGGGATGGTAACTGCATTTTTCTAATGCTCCCGGGTGCACTATCAGTGTCCATGCAACATCCGAACAATCCATCTTCAGCTGAACCGCTCAGCGCAATTGAGCATCAGTGGGAACGGGTGGCCCGCGGGGTTGATTGTTCTTAATGCAAAACGGACATGGTGCCTGAAGCGGGACTTGGTTTCGGCACCTACCGAGTGCATCATAAAAAACCAATCGGCAGTGTGGCAAGACAGATGAGTATTTTTACAATTGTTTTACAATTCGGGTCAACCTGAACCACCCGATTAGGATAAGATACAGCGAATCGAAAATAGCGTCTGAAGCCGATGGACCTGTTTGAAAATAATGATCAATTCTTGTACAGTAAGGGCAATGTAACAATACAGGAGCCACTCATGGATCAACAAGCTCCGATCTCTATGTTAATCTGTGGCAACGACCGCAGCGATCCATTGCGGAGGCTTCGGTCGTATCTCGATACCATCCCCCACTTGCACACCGACGTCAGCAGGAAATTGCCCGCGGATCCTTCCCGATGGCAGGTCATCGCGTGTGGACCTGAAACGCTGTCCGATGAGCAGAGCGAACGTCTGACGGGTCATGTGCGCAGCGGCGGCGGCTGGCTGATGTTCGTCGATCCCGGACTCCGAAACATTCCATCGCTGTTCGGCGCCCAGCCGGAGCCGGGCGGACCGACCTGCGAAATGCGGGTATTGTTCAGCAAGCACGATCACCCATTGGCGCTCCGGCTGCCCGATGCCATCTATGTTCAAGGGCATTTTCAACCCCTGGTATTGGATAGCGATGACGCCGAAATGATCCTTTACACGGACTGGCAGTCTACCCATAGAGCGGTGCTGGTGACACGCGCCTATGGAGACGGATCGACCGCCTGCACAACCCTAACAGACGTTGATCATCCGGTGGTCCGTCAGATCCTGTATCGCCTCATATGTCAATTGGGCCGTCGCCATATTACTGGAAAGTGTATCGGAATCGGTCTTCTGGGTTATGCCCCATCCGTCGGACAGTATCATGGACAGGGCGCCACCCGCACGCCCGGTCTGGAACTTCGGGCCGCCTGCGATCTGAGCCCGAATCGTCTACAACAGGCCCGCAAGGAGTTTCCGGAAATCCGAACCTATCCATCGGCTGAACCCCTGGCGGAGGACCACGATATCGACCTGGTTATCATCGCCACGCCCCCCAACACGCACGCCCCTTTGGCCATACAGATGATGAAAGCCGGAAAACACGTGGTGTGTGAAAAACCGCTGGCCTTGAACCGCCCGGAAACCGAAGCCATGGCGGACACCGCCCAACGGCAGGGGGTGCACTTGAGTTGTCATCAAAACCGGCGTTGGGATGTCGATTACCTGGCCATCAAACGGGTGTTGGCCCAGGGCCTGATCGGCGATCTCTTTCATCTGGAAACCTTTGTGGGCGGTTTTTCGCATCCCTGCGGCTACTGGCACTCAGATGCAGCTATTTCCGGTGGGATGACCTACGACTGGGGCGCCCATTATATCGACTGGATTATCGGCCTATGCGGCGGATCCATCGTTTCGGTGATGGGAACCCGTCACAAACGCGTCTGGCATGATGTGACCAATGCCGACCAGGAGCGCATCCAGATGCGGTTCGAGGACGGCCTGGAGGCCGAATTCATCCATTCCGACATCGCTGCGGCGCGCAAAGCCAAATGGTACTTGCTCGGCACCCACGGCGCCATTGTCGGCCATTGGCGGGATGTCACCGAGTACCGGATCGATCCGGTGCACTATTACCATCGACATGCCATTCCGGCCACCGAGATGCCGCCCGATCTCACGGTCTATCGTCATGAGGGCTCCGATAAAATCACCGTTGTCAAACCCGCCCTTCCGAAAAGACCGTTATTCGGATTTCACGACAATCTGGCCGATCACCTGTTAACCGGCGAACCACTTATCGCGCCCTTGGAAGACTCGATGCGGGTGGTGGCCGTACTGGAAGCGGCCGCCCGCAGCATGGACAACAACGGCCGTGTGGAGGTGCTGGATGGCTGACAAACTGAATTGGGGCGTTATGGGCAACGCCACCATTGCACGGGTATGCATGATCCCAGCGATTCAGAAATCACGCAACGGGATCGTCCGGGCCCTGGCCAGCCGATCGCCAAAAAAGGCCGCCGAGGTCCGACACCGGAACCGAATCGATCAGCTGTTCGACAATTACCAGGCGCTGATCGACGATCCGGCCATCGAGGCGATCTACATTCCCTTGCCCAATCATTTGCATCCCGAATGGACCATCAAAGCCTTGTCCGCCGGCAAGCATGTGCT
>JASFGJ010000447.1:0-4242 GCA_050123815.1 Desulfobacteraceae bacterium | reverse complement strand
TTTTTCAAACACGGTCACTTCGTAGCCCGCGATGGCCAGAAAGTAGGCGCATGTCAGACCGGCCGGACCGGATCCGATGATGGCGACCTTTTCGTTTTTGGGCTCCTTTTTCTCCGGCAGGTAGGGGTTGCCCGACTTGCGGTCCACATCGGCCAGGTAGCGGTGCAGGTACATGATGCCCAGCGGTTCGTCCAGTTGGGCGCGGGTGCAGGCCCCTTCGCAGGGGTGGTGGCACACCCGGCCGCAGACACCGGGGAAGGGGTGCTCCTGCTTGAACAGCGCGATGGCCTCCTCATGGCGGCCGTCGTTCATCAGCGCGATCCAGCCCTGGACGCTCACGTGGGCCGGGCAGGTGACCTTGCACGGCGCCGAACCTTTCTTTTCGATGGCATAAGCCCCCGGCATGGCCTGGGGGTAGAGCTTGTAGGCGGCTTTCCTCTCGCGCAGCCCCATGTCGAACAGGTTGGGGATCTCGATGGGGCATACCTTGGCGCATTCGCCGCAGGCCGTGCATTTATCAGGGTCGATAAAGCGCGGCCTTTCCTGGAGCGTCACCGTAAAATTACCGGGCTCGCCGCTGACTCCCTTTACTTCGGTCAGGGTCATCAATTCGATGTTCAGATGCCGTCCTGCCTCCACCAATTTTGGGGAGATAATACACATGGAGCAGTCGTTGGTGGGGAAGGTCTTGTCCAGTTGGGCCATCTTTCCGCCGATGGCCGAATCTTTTTCCACGATATAGACTTTGTAGCCGGAGTCCGCCAGGTCCAAGGAGGCCTGAATGCCGGCAATGCCCCCGCCGACGACCATGACTGCACCGGTGGTAGTTTGTGCCATTGGTCTTCCTCCTCTCTATAGGCCGATGTTTTGATGTTCCGGGGCCAGATAGATGCGCTCGTTCTCTGCCAGCATGCCCATGGCCAGGCACATGAAGGTCCAGATATGCGCCACGTGGTAATTGCCGCCGTAATGATGGTTGAGGTCTTCGATCTGGGAATGGCAGTTGTGGCACGGTGCCAGTACGTATTGGGCGCCGGTGGCCATCACCTGATCGAACTTGATCTTGCCGTACGCGCGGCGCTCTTCGGCAAGCCCGCTCTGCAAGGCGCCGCCGCCTCCGCCACAGCAATAGTTGTTCGTGCCGCTGGGGATCATGTCGATGAAGTTCTCTTCGCCCACGATGGTCTTGATCACGAAACGCATGTCGTTCGCCATCTCCTCGCCCCAGGTCTTGCGTACGATGTTGCAGGGATCTTGGCAGGTGAACTTGATCTTCAGGTCTTTGTTCCAGTCGGAATTGACCTTGAGCTTGCCCTCGCGCATCCACTGGGCGTAGAGGGTGATGATGCTGGTGAATTCGAACTTGTACTCGATGTTGAATTTTTTCAATCCTTCCAGGATTGCAAAGAATGAGTGCCCTCACTCCGTGTTGACGACGATCTCGCATCCAAGATTGTTATCGATGTGATAAACAAACTCCTCCAGGATGTAACGCCAGCCCTCCTCGTCGGCCAAAAAGAGGCAGTAGTTTTCCCCTCCCCACATGACCGAAGGGTAGGTCCAGTCCGCGCCTACGGTGTGCAGGATCTTCCACAAAGGGATCAGCTCATCGGGTTCGGTCACCGGTTCGCGGGAGTTCTGGTTGATGGCCATGCGGGCGCCTTTGCGGTCGACCGTAACTTGCAAATCTTTGAATTGAGGCTGGGTGTCGCGGATCTCTTCGGCCACGTCTTCAACGGTCCATTTAAAGTCTTCGTTGGCAGCGCCCATGGCGTTGCCGGTGCGAATGTGTTGGTCGCAGGAATTGCGGATGCCTTTGGGGCGTTTTTCGCGAGGCCAGCTTTGACGCATATTGTACACTAAGGCGGGGATGTTGATCTCCATGGGGCATTGCTTGACGCAGCGGGCGCACATGGTGCAGACCCATGCCCAGTTGGTCTTCTTGACTTCCTCGTCCAGCCCGAGCAGGAGCATGCGCACCAGTTTGCGCGGATCCATGTCAAGCAGTTCCGAGGCCGGACAGCCACCGGTACAGGTCCCGCAAGTCAGGCATAGATCAAACTTGGCTGTGGGAACCTTGTCCAGGATGTCCGACTTAAACTCGCTTTCCAGTTCATCGAGTTCAATGGGCACTGTCATTGGATTTTCCTCCTTGTCCTATAGTGACATTTTATATTCTCCTAATTCATACCAAAACAATCGAGTTTGTAAACATGATAACTCGACCTGCAGAGCGCAAGGGGCGGCCACACAGGTCGAGTCGGTACAGTCCAGAGGTGAATGAGCAAACGATTTTTTATGACGCTGTTTTTACTGACGAATCGCCGTTACATTTCGACAGACCTATCTTATCTCAGGCCTGCTGCGTCCAAATAAGGTTGCAGGCGATCTTCGCCTCCCATGGTGATGATGTGCACGCCCTGGCAAAGCTCTTTGAGGCCCTTGACCAGATCGGCAAAAAGCTCGATGCTGGCGCGTTTTTTGTCGGCCGCCTTGTCCAGCTTTTCCACCACCCACTCGGGCACCAGGCCCGATTTGAAATGGCGGTTGATAAAGCGGGCCATGGCCGGGTTGCGCAGCAGCAAAACCTCCGCAATCACCGGCACGTCAAAGGTATCGACCTGAGTGACGAATTTTCGGAACTGATCGATGTCGAAAATCGGTGTCGTCAAAAAGTAGCCGGTGCCTAGCTCGCGCATGGTTTCCATCTCTTCCATGCCTTTTTTGGGAATATTTCGACCCCACAGCGATTCGACGCCGGAGCCGAGCGTAAAATCCACAGGGTTTGGCAGGTCGTCGCCTTCCACCGTGCGCCCTTCGCGGATATGGTCCAGCACGGAGCCCAGTTTCCCGGAGTCGACGTGGAAGAACATGGTTTCCTGAAGGCTGTCGCCGGAAATCCGGTAGTCTTCCGTAAAGACCAGCAGGTTCTCCACGCCCGATTGGTGGGCCTGGGTCAGATCTTTTTGCAGTTGAACGCGGTTCTTGTCCCGCGTGGTGGTCTGGTAGATGGAGTTGAAACGATTCAGTTGGAGCAGCTCGCAGGTATGGATCGTGTCGCCCACCACACCTTCAAGCTCGACGTCGGATACCGACACACCGTCCACTCTCCCGCGAACGCGCTTTAAGCACTCCACAAGGTCTTCGGGCTGGGAGTCGAAAAGCGGCGCCTGCACTTCCGAAGTGACGATAAATTTTTTGGCCCCCAGCGCTTCCTTAAGCTTCATCTCGTGCCTCCTTTCATGATGGCTCGACCATTGTCAAAAAAAGCGGCTACGCCAGCTGCAGCAGTCGAGCGACCTCTTCCTTCAGCTGAGGAAGCGGCAGCGGTTTGGAAAAGCACATGTCTGCGCCGTAGGATTTCATCTCTTCGAACTTTTCTTCGTCTAGATAGGCCGATAGAACAATAATCATCGTACTTTTCGTTTCCGGATTGGATTTGATCTTTTTACAGACCTCGTTGCCTTTGATATCCGGCATCATGATATCCAGGATCAGAAGGTCCGGGCGGAAGTGGTTGACCTGCAGCCCCGCCTCAAATCCATCGGCCGCGGAGATCACTTCATAGTCGTGCTCATCTTCTTCCAGAGCCTGCACGATAGTCTCCACGATAATCGGATCGTCATCCACCACCAGGATCCGTTTGCGGTTGTTGGCCGGTTCCTCATCGGGCACCGGCATGCCCTGGCGCTGCATAAAATCCAACAGATCGGCACGCTTGATGCGCCGATGGCCGCCAACGGTTTTGTAGGCTTTGATGTGGCCGGCCTCGATCCAGTTGATGATGGTTTTGGATGAGACATTGCAGAGCTGGCTGGCTTTGTAGACTGTCAATGTATCTTCCATCGGGATCCCCCCTTTCTGGTTATGAACGGCTGTTATTTTTTCAATAAATCGAATTATCCGGCGATGTCAAGAAAAAAATAGAAATAACTAAAATAACTAAACCAAAAGCAGACCATTTAATTTAGGAATTATAGGAATTATAGGAATTTCAGTTTAAAAAATTAATTTCCATTCAGAGAATTGCCTTAATGGCAGTATGTGAACCTCAAATTTGGGGCCAAATCAGTGCATTTAAACAAGACCCACTTTCTACCGCACGAGCCCTTATGTATCTGCCACAATGAGACGATGTGCCGTCACAACTGGGGCAACCGTGGTCACGCGCCGGCAACCCACTGCCTGATCCGTCTTTATCGGAAAAAAAGCAGTCGCCTCACATCGGATCGGACTTCTGAA
>JASFGJ010000446.1:0-4248 GCA_050123815.1 Desulfobacteraceae bacterium | reverse complement strand
TTTGTGCAAATGGACAGGGCCATGATCGAGTACAACGAGGTCTATTTTAAACCGGCCAAGGCAAAGCTGGACGAGCTCTATGAAAAAGGTTTGCTGGATAAGAGCAAGTTCTTTGATGAACGACTCGAGGTCGAGTATTATGAGCTGTGGCATCATGAAGGCCGCCGGGCCAGATTCGGAGCCGCAATGATGGCGCCAGACTATGCTTGGTGGCATGGCTTTTATGAGTGTAAGAAACGATTCGCCAATTTTATGGAAGAGGCCAACGAATTGATCCGCCATAATAAAAAAGCCTACAAGGCTGCCGATTGGCCCAACGCCACCGGCACCACAACAAAGCCGGCGGTCATTTTCGGAAAATAGCGGCTGACGCCTCACAATCCCCCTTTGGATCCCGACCCCGCCCCTGAAAAGGAGCGGGGTTTTGAGTATGCCCTTAACAGACCGGCCTGACTTGATAATTTCGCAATATGCCTTATTTTCCATCATCTTACTAGAAGTGGTTTCAAAACCTTCCCTCGGTCCCAATCTCGGTGTTGGGGCGAGGCGTCTAATCCTCAAAATACTAAATGTATTCCTGCGGTTAAACGCCTCACCCCGCCTTGACCTTGGACCCGATTGAAGGTTTTGAAACCACTTCGAGTGCCCATTTTTAGACAAAAGGATGTAATCAATGACTCAATTCCTTGAAAGGACGGATGCCTGCCAAGATAACTTGGACACCTGCCAGCAGATGAAAGCCCGGGTGCCGGCGGTGGCCGAGGCGATCATCGCACATTGCCAGAGCGAAGCCTGCTACAAACACATCGATTATGAAACCATCGCGGCCGAGGGATTCGTGGCCGATTTAATCGATAAATTTCGGCAATTGCTGTTTCCCGGCTATTTTGCCAAAGAGCCCATGGATCCGGCCAACATGAAGTACAGTCTGGGCCAAACCGTATCGGTGCTCTACGATATGCTGTCGGAGCAGATTGTGCATCACATTCGCCACGATTGCCTGCGTTATGAACAATCGTGCAGCCATTGTGAAGAGAGCGGGCAAATAAAAGCCCTGGCGGCCCTGGAGGCCGTTCCGGCCATCCGCCAGGTGCTGGCCACGGATGTCCAGGCGACATACGAAGGCGACCCGGCGGCAAAGAGTCATGACGAGGTTATTTTCAGCTATCCGGGCATCTATGCCATCATGGTGCACCGCGTGGCGCATCAGCTGTTCGAGTCGGGAGTGCCGCTGCTGCCGAGAATTATGAGCGAACATGCCCACAGCCTTACCGGGATCGATATTCATCCGGGGGCCACCATCGGCCGGCGCTTTGTCATCGACCACGGCACCGGCGTTGTCATCGGCGAGACCACCGAAATTGGAGAGAATGTGCGTATCTATCAGGGCGTCACTCTGGGGGCTTTGAGTCTGCCTCCCAATGCCGGTGAGCAGTATCGAGGCAAGAAACGGCATCCCACCATCGAAGACGATGTCATTATATATTCGGGGGCCACCATCCTCGGCGGCGATACGGTCATTGGAGCCCGGTCGGTCATCGGTGGTAATGTCTGGCTGACCGAGTCGGTGCCCCCGGATACCACGGTGATGATGGAGCAGCCCCGGCTGATTTATAAATCAGCCAACAAAGGAGTCTGACATGAAAATATTCAATAGCGTTCAAGCAACCATCGGCGGGACGCCCATGGTGCGACTCAATCGCATTGCCCCGGATTTGAAGGCTGACGTACTGGCCAAGCTTGAGTTTTACAATCCATTGGGCAGTGTGAAAGATCGGATCGCCCATTATATGATTGCGGAAGCCGAGCGGCAGAATCTGATTAATTCCGAATCGATGATTATCGAACCCACCAGCGGCAATACCGGCATCGGCCTGGCGTTTGTGTGTGCCGCCAAAGGCTACCGCCTGGCTTTGACAATGCCGGATACCATGAGTGTTGAACGGCAGAAATTGCTCCGGCATCTGGGCGCGGAATTGTTCCTGACGCCGGGGGCCGAGGGCATGAAGGGCGCTATCGCCAAAGCCGAAGAGATTCTGTCACAGCATGATAACGCTTACATGCCCAACCAGTTTGAAAATCCCGCCAATCCCATGGCGCATCGCGAAACCACGGCCCAGGAGATATGGAGCGACACCGAAGGCCGGGTGGATATCCTGATTTCCGGCGTCGGTACCGGCGGAACCATTACCGGCGTGGGACAGTTCATCAAGGCCAAGAACCCTGATTTTAAGGCAATTGCCGTCGAGCCGGCCGATTCTCCGGTACTTTCCGGCGGCGACAAAGGACCGCATAAAATCCAGGGCATCGGGGCCGGCTTCATTCCTGCGGTACTGGACCGCAATGTGATCGACGATGTGGTCACCGTCAGCAACGAGGATGCGTTTGAAACCGCTCGGCGCATGGCGGACCGCGAGGGGATCCTTTGTGGCATCTCCTCAGGGGCGGCGGTATGGGCCGCCTTACAGGTAGCACAGCGTCCGGAACATGCCGACAAGCGGATTGTTGTGGTGTTGCCCAGCACGGGTGAACGCTACATCAGTACACCGCTGTTTCGATAATAAAAAATCATTCATTAAATAATTGACATTTCGGTAGAATTGAGCCATGTACAATCCAAGCAGGTGTATTTTATAACGATACATGGTGCATGGCAGAGTTGCATTGGTGGTGAACCAAAGGCGATTGAAGTTCAATAACAGATCGAATTCAGGAAGCAGATTATGGGTATTCAGGAACGTAAAGAGAGAGAAAAAGAGCGGCGGCGTCAGCAAATTATCGTGGCGGCCAAGCGGGTCTTTTCCGAGAAGGGCTTCAACAAAGCCACGATGGAGGATATTGCCAAAGAGGCGGAATTGAGTCCGGGAACCTTGTACCTCTATTTTAAAAACAAAGAGGAGCTCTATGCCTCACTGTCTTTGCGCATTTTACAATATCTTCACATTCGGGTGTCGCATGTGAACAAAGAGGGCCTCGAGCCTGTCGCTAAGCTTGATGCGTTAATGGAGGCCATGTACGATGTCTATGATTTCGATCCCTTGATTATCATCAACATGTTTCATCTGCAGTCGAGCGAAACACTCAAAAATTTGTCGAATGAGCTGTTGGATGAGATCAAGGAGCTATCCAGAAAATCGATTGGGGCCATCGCCACTATTTTCCAGGAAGGCATCGATGCCGGCGTCTTTTTGAAACGACACCCCACCGCCCTTGCGGATATTTTCTGGTCGCTGTTTTCCGGGGTGGTGTTATGGGAAGCAAGCAAAAAAATTGTCGACGCAAAAAAGGATTATCTAAAAGAAACGCTCAAAACGGCTTTTGAGCTGTTCAGGGGCGGGGTTGTTATTGAAACGTAACCGAGCAACACACCACACCTTGACAGGCTGGTTGATGTAGGCCTTAAGATAATAAACTATTTCAAAGCTGATATTCTGAATCGGCGCTTGAACGGATCAAGCGCCGATTTTTTTACCCTACTCTTTGGGATGGCACTTGTTACAGCCGGTTGGACCGGTCGCGGGAAGCGTCTCGTCCAGTGAGGCTTTGGAGGCTTCCATTTCCTTGTTTTTTATCTTAATCTCCTTGTGGCAGCTGATACACATATCATGATACGCATTTTTATAGTATCGGATGCTTACGAGTCGGTCTTTGACCGGCTTATTGTCCTTTGTCTTGGGTGCTTGTGCCAGGTCATGGCATTCTGATGTGCTGCATGATTTAATCTGTGAGCGGCCGTCCCATTTGTGATGGCATTTCTGGCAAGCATAACTGAAGTGCACGGCATGCGGGAAACTCACTTCCGCACGTTTGGCGTTTTCGGTCAGCGGTGCCAGGGTAATATCGCCCATTGGCACGCACATCTGTTCTTGGGCCACCAATTGTGAACTCATCATCAGAAATACTACCGTTGCCAATAACACACTCTTACACATGTTAAACCCCCTATAAAATAATTCGACGGCGATATGGCAACGATTTGACGTCAGTCCTGTTTCGGCTGGTTGAATACCGACCGCGACCGGCGGGCTGGCCGCACAGTGCCGCGTCAACCGGATTGATAGGTTGCCACAGCTGCAATTGTCACCATATGCGAGCCGCCATAATTTTGTATGCAGCGGATAAATAAATATGCTGCCCCTCATAGTATGTTCGGGCTCAGAATTCAAGGGAAATTGGGGATCGGCGTCGTTTCTATAGACGTTAAGATAATGTTTTTGGCAAGGCTAGAGGGAGGAAGCTGTATTTGTC
>JASFGJ010000445.1:0-4251 GCA_050123815.1 Desulfobacteraceae bacterium | reverse complement strand
GCTTTGACAATGGCATCATAGTCCGTTGATCCGGCATTCTGGATTGCGGTCAGCAGTGCATAGGTGGCCGCAACGGCATTGTCATAGAATGCACCCGGATCGGCATTGAATTTTGTTTTGTGCTTGGCCAGGTAATCTTTGGTCATCGGGTTGCCGCTCACATCTTTGGGTCCGGTGGCATAGACTCCCTCGGCATATTTCTGGGCCACTTTGATGAAGGTGTCGTCCTTGACGCCGTCATCGGAAATAAAGTGGGCCTTCATCTTTTTCTTGCGCATCTGGGTAACGATCTTGGAGGCTTCCGGATGGTAACCACCGAAGATAACCGCATCGGCTTTGCTGCGTTTGATCTTTTGGACCACTGCCGAGTAGTCTACCGCACCGGGCGTAACACCTTCATACAACGCCAGTTCGGCCCGGCTGTCCTTTTCGATAAAGCCTTTGGCGAACTCCGCCAGACCTTTGCCGTAATCGCCTTTGTCGTGCAGCACGGCAATCTTTTTTGCCTTGAGCACGTCAAGCGCGAAATCCACTTCCAGGCGTGCCTGGGCGTCATCCGACGCGATGGTCCGAAAAAAGTTTGGGTAATCGCCGCTTTGAGTCAACGCAGGGTTGGTGGCCGAGGGTGACATCACAACTTTTTTCGAGTCTTTGTAAATTCCAAGGGCCGCTTTGGTTGCGCCGCTGCAAATATGACCGAGTACAACGGCCACATCCTCGCCCACCAGCTTGGTGGCGGTGCTGGTGGCCACTTCCGGCTTGCAGACATCGTCTTCAACAACCAGTTCGACTTTTTTTCCCAGGATGCCGCCATTGGCATTGATATCGGCCACAACCAGTTTGGCTGCGTTGACGGTTGGGATGCCGTAGGAGGCCAGGTCACCGCTATGCGGTCCGGCAACGCCGAGTTTGATTGTGCCAGTGGCCAGTGCGGTTCCGCACAATGCCAACGAAAGAACCAATAATGTGATGACGCCTAACAGCCTAGCAGATCGGTAATTCATCATAACTCTCCCTTCTTCACGCGGTTTTGGTAAAAAACCATTAATCAAACCAATAAAAGTGTTTCAATTCATCGGATATGCCTGCTTATTTCCTTGAACGCGATTGAAACCTTTACCTTATATACTATTATCGGGATATGGATCAAGACAGTGATAACAAAACATGTCAGCCATCTGGCGTATAGATTACCGCGATGGCCGATGCCGGTGTCCGATCAACGTTTTTAACCAGATGCGGCATGTTGGAATCAACTGCAAATCGAATCAAGGTGGTCAGTGGAGGGGCGCTGGCGTCATTTTCGATTTGGGAAAGCAGCGATTTTGATAAACCGCTGAGGATGGAAACCTCTTGCAGTGTCATGCTGCGTCGTTGGCGCAGTTTAAGGATTTTGGTCCCCAAGCACAGCGAGTCCACCTCGCGCTGAACTTCCGAATCCTTAAGCGTTTTCGACTCGCTGGTATTCAATTCTAAACCAATCTGTATCAATAATTTGAGCTTGCGGTAGACCAGTTTTTATAATTTCTATTTCAGCGATGTCAAATATTTTTTAACGATATTGAAACTCAGTTGGGTCGGTGAGTTTGATCATCCTATAACCGGCTCAATCGGCTTAACAGGCCAACCGGCCCAACCGATTTAACCGATGTATAGTGTATTCTTGTGCTTAAGAGCAATGCACAGCCTTGACCTCAGGGCCGAACAAGATGTATGAGTTTCTATGGCCAAACGCTTTAATGGAGCTATATGTGAAAAAAACAATCGGACTGGTTCTGAAAAATGACGAGAGGGTTTCCAGGCGGGCTGATGCTTTGGAAAAATGGCTGATTGATAATGGCTTCAAGGTCGTGCGCAAGGAGAGTGAGCCGCCCCATTGTGGCATTGCCCAATTGGAGCATCTAAACGCACCGCAGGATTTGTTTTGCGTCGTGGTGCTTGGGGGCGATGGAACGTTTCTGTCTGCCGTGCGCTGGCTGCGCGATAATCAAGTCCCCATCCTGGGCGTGAAATTCGGTGAAGTGGGCTTTATGGCCGAAGCCGCGGAAGAGCGGCTTTTCTCCGTTGTTGAAAACATTTTGTCCAAGCCGTTTGCCACACAGCCGCGCATGCGTTTGAAAGTCGACGTATGGAAGCAAGAGGAGCGCGTTGCCAGTGAGACGATCTTAAACGATGTGGTTATCAACAAAGGCGCGCTGGCCCGTCTGGCGCTGATAAGAACGTATGTCGACGATGAATTTTTAACCGATTATCGGGCCGACGGACTCATTATTGCAACGCCCACCGGCTCGACGGCCTACTCTCTGGCGGCCGGCGGCCCCATCATTCATCCATCGGTTCCTGGAATTCTGGTGACGCCTATTTGCCCTTTCACGCTGACCAACCGTCCGCTGATTGTGCCGGATTCATCCAGTATCAAAATAAAACTGGCCCAGAAATCGGCCGATATCATGCTGACCTTCGACGGGCAGGTGGGACTGTCCATCGACGACCGGCATACCATCGTCATGCGCAAAGATCCAAGACCGGTCAACATGATTGTGCTGCCCGATCGCCACTATTTCGATGTTTTAAAAACCAAACTCAGATGGAGCGGCAGCCGGCTTTAGTCTTAAAAAGCAAGAAAAATGAAAGAACAAAAAAAAGAATAATAAACGAAAAAGTTGGCCGGTTAGGCCGGTTGAGCCAGTTTCGCCGGAAAAATAATGTAATCAACGGCATTGTACCTTTAACCGGCCAAACCGGCTAACAGGCTCAACCGGTTCAACCCATGCCGCGTATGGCGCCTGACAATTCTATATTTACATATTGAGGCTATCGTATGAAAGGTGATGGCAAGAGTTGTCGCAGATTTCTGGTTGGTTGACTTCCATGGAAACTTACAATATATTGAAGAACGCGGTCAACCGGGTTAGGTAACTGTCTGGAAATAGAAGATGAAATTTCGATTGACGTTAGTGCTGCTGTGGCTGCTTGCCGGTGTGAATCCCGTAGCAGGGCAAACGGACATACCGGTCGATTTTGTAGAGCAACTCAGCACCGGGTCCATTAACTGGACAAGCGGAAGTGTGACTGCCAGCGGGATCGGTTTGGTTGATAGTGCGATACGGAACGTCTTGGAGACCGCATTTCAGGTTCGAATGAACGCCGACTGTCGAGTTATCGATTTAACCCGGCCCAATGTGAACCTCCAGATCGAAGTTGAAGAGATGGCTTCGGCCGCTGAGATTATTGGTCAAAAAACACTTCCCGACGGTCGTACCGAGATGACTGTTAAAATGGAGCTGTTTGGGGGATTTGCGCAGCTTCTGCTTCCCACCGATATTAAACAGGTTGAGTCCATAAAACCTTTGAGCCAAGCTCAGGAGATGCCCACTAAAGGGATTGGAGCATCTGCCGGGCACCGATCCGGCGCAGAACCGGATACCTATACCGGTCTGATTGTCGATGCGAGGGGTATTGGTGCCAAGCCGGCTATGGTGCCGGTGTTGTTGGATGAAAACGGGAAGGAGGTTTACAGCTCAGCGTTTGTCAGCCGTGAGTATGCCGTTCAACAGGGCGTTTGCCTGTACATGAGAATTTTGGGTGATTCAGCCAATTTGACCCGTGTTGCACCCAAACCATTGTGGGTGAAAGGACTGCGGACCAGGACTGCTGCGAGTTGTGACATCGTCATCAGTAATGCAGATGCCTCGAGGCTTCGCGGGGCATCGTCTCATCTGAGTTTTTTAAAACAGTGCCGAGTCATCATTTTGATGGATTAGGGCACCAATCCGAGGTGCTGTGATGCGCAAAACAACTTATCTTTTCGTGCTCTTGCTTGGATTTATCATGTTCGGCTGCGGGCCGGACACAATCTTTCTGCGTCCGGGGCTGGATACTCCGTCGGTGCATGTCGCCAATGGGAATAACCTGTTGGAGCGCGGAAAAGTAGATGATGCATACAGGGAGTTTCAGCGGGCCAAAGTGCTGGATCCAAGCTATACTCCCGCCTATATCGGCCTGGGGATCGTTCTGGGCCAGAAGGGACGCATTGACGATGGGCTGAAAACATTGGATATGGCCAGTGAAATGGCGGACAATGATAAGGATCGCGCTGCCGTGGAGCAGGGATACCTTCGGCTCCATGAGTTGAAGCGCAATCAGGACGAGACGCAAAAACCCAATAGCTAAGGCTTGTTTCAGTGGTTTGACCTGAACAAGACGCTCTCGAAAATGCAAGCGGCCGATCGCCTTCAGGCGATCGGCCGC
>JASFGJ010000444.1:0-4256 GCA_050123815.1 Desulfobacteraceae bacterium | reverse complement strand
GGGCCGGAGACTGGAATTGTCGATGGCGCGCTTCTGGCCCGATGTTGATGTGCCGCTGTCGCTATTTCAGTTGACATCGCCCATGATCGGTTCCGATGCGAGCCAGAGGCGTGATTGACAGATAAATCGGCTTTAAGATAATTCATTTGGCAAGGCTAGAGGGAGGAAGCTGTATTGGAATACCGCGACGACCGATAACGCAGTCCAAATGAATTATCTTAAAGCCGATATTATGCCGCCATCATCACCCATCTCTTTTGTCGCCGAAAGCACCCTGGGGCGCCTGGCAAAATGGTTGCGCCTCGCCGGTTTCTTTACGGCGTACGTTCGTGGCAAACCACAAGCGAGACGTTTGGCGATGCAGTGCAGGGATGATTGCTGCATCATTCTGACACGGACCCAAAGGGTTCAGCGCAACCTGCCACCGGAGCGCACCCTATTCATTCATGCCAACGCTCCCTTGGACCAGGCCCGTCACGTGATGCGTCATCTGAGCCTGGATTATCACGATTTAAGGCCTCTGAGCATCTGCGCGGAATGCAATTTGCCGTTGGTATCATTGGTCAAATCCGAGATTCAACATCGGCTTGCCGACTATACCTTCAGGCAGCATGAACAGTTTTACGGTTGTGACGCTTGCGGCAGGATCTATTGGCCGGGCAGTCATGCGCAACGATGGATGACACTGATGCGACAATGGTTTGAGGTGTAAAAGCTCAACTATCGGTTTTCATGAGCCGGCACCTCCGGCGGATGGTTTGCGCCATACGCAGCTTCATTTAAGTGTCACTAAGACGCGCTGCGGACACCCCGCAAACTCGCTACGCTCAAACAGTGCGGGGCGCTGCTCCTTTGCTGCGCCTAAGTGACACTAAAATTCGCTGCTGACATGGCGCAAACCACCCGCCGGAGGCACCTACTTCGGAGTAATGACGAAAGCCCAAAGTTGAGCTATGAGATTGTCTTGCAGTCGTATCGTGATAATGTTAAATCCAGCCCAAACCATAGAAGAATCAAATCATAGGAGCGGATCAGATGACCAACCAACAAGAACCACAAGCACCGAAAGGGTGTTCGGGCGGGGCGCCGGTGAGCGCAGAATCCAAACTTAAAGATGATAATATTGCAGCATCATTGGCTAATATCGAGCACAAGCTGTTGGTCATGAGCGGGAAGGGCGGCGTTGGCAAATCCAGTGTTTCTGCAGGGCTGGCCATCCGGCTGGCAGCTGCGGGGCATCAGGTGGGCCTTTTGGATGTGGATATCCATGGCCCCAGCCTTGCAGGCATCATGGGCGTCAAAGGGTTGATGGACGTCACCGAGGACAAAAAAGTATGCCCGATAAAAGTCCAGGACAATATAAAAGTTGTTTCGATGCAGTCCTTGATGCAAGACAGCGATCAGGCCGTTATTTGGCGAGGACCTGCCAAGACCGGTGTAATCCGGCAGTTTATCGGAGACGTGCAGTGGGATTCGCTCGATTTTCTGATCATCGACGCGCCTCCGGGAACCGGGGATGAACCACTGAGTGTTGCACAGACCATACCGGAAGCCAAAGCGGTGATCGTCACAACTCCCCAGGATGTCGCGCTTTCCGATGTGCGAAAATCAATAAATTTCTGCCGTGTGATTCAAATGAACATTATCGGATTGATTGAAAATATGGGTCCCTTTGCCTGTCCCTGCTGCGGTGAGACCTTGTCGCTGTTCAAAAGCGGCGGCGGGCAGGCCACGGCAGAAAAGATGCAGGTTCCATTTCTTGGAACGCTGCCGTTTGATGCAAAGGTTGTTCAGGCCTGCGATGCGGGACAACCGATGCGCCTTCAGTCCGAGGCTGCGCAGTTTATATCGGCCCTTGATGGCGTGGTATCGAAATTGAAAACGGCCTTGTCGCCATGAGCCGCAAACGCCTTCAGCCTCACCTGATTGCTTTGGAGAAGCGGTTGCGGCAGTGCCCACAGGTGATCACGCTGGGCGTGCGGCCCAACTTCGATGATTACGATGATCGTGCCAAAACGTTGATTCGAAACGCGTCAAAGATCTACTACCCGTCTGCTTTTTATGCGGAGCTTCTGGATGCAATGGGCAAGGCCACATTTCCAAGCTACCACACCTACAAATTCGCTCAGGACAAGATCAAGCAGACAGCTCTGTTCAAGCTGGCAAAGATCCCCCATCCCAGGACAAGGGTCTTTTTTGGGCCACGGCAAAAATCACGCATAACGCGGTATTTCGAATTTCCCTTTATCGCCAAGATCCCAAGGGGATCCGCCATGGGAAGAGGTGTCTATCTGATACAGAATGCCGCGGAACTGGCAGACTATTGCACCGTCAAGGGGCCTGCCTATATTCAAGAGTACCTGCCCATAGACCGCGATATGCGCGTGGTTGTCATTGGGGGGCAAGTTGTGCATGCCTACTGGCGGATTGCATCGGCCGGCGAGTACCGCACAAACGTCGCCGCCGGCGGTCGTATCGAACTAGGGGATGTCCCGCCCGGTGCTCTGCGCCTTGCCTGTGAAACGGCAAAGCGCTGCGGTTGGGATGATGCAGGGATCGATATCTGTGTACACCAAGGCGCCTTCTATGTTCTTGAAGGGAACATGAAGTACGGCAGGGAAGGATTCCGACAGGCCGGACTGGATTACCAGCAAGTAATGTCAGATTTAATCTGCAAGGGAGTGATTTGAGGTGACCGACAGCTTGGACAGCTTGAGACAGGATTTGGATCGGCGCGAGCATGAGATGTTATCGCCATATGCCGCATTTAGCGACAAAGCGCTTCGCCGCCGCCGGACGCAGACTCAGCAGGGGTATCGGCAGGCCTTTGCGCTGGATGCCGACCGCATTTTACATTCCCGCGCGTATACACGTTATATCGATAAAACCCAGGTGTTCTCTTTGATCCGAAACGACCACATTACGCACCGCGTTTTGCACGTTCAGCTCGTTTCAAAAATCGCTCGTACCATCGGACGTTTTTTAGGGCTCAATGAAGACCTGGTAGAGGCCGTCGCGTTGGGGCATGATATCGGGCATACACCGTTCGGTCATGACGGTGAACGTTATTTGAGCAAATTGTGCCAACAAGCCGGAATCGGGTATTTTTTGCATAACGTTCAAAGTATTCAATTTCTTGACCATGTTGAACGGAAAGGACAGGGTTGGAATCTGTGCCTGCAGACGTTGGACGGGATACTCTGTCATGATGGTGAGATCCACAATCAAGTGCTGCGTCCCAACAGCAAGAAAACATTTGAAAGCCTCCAAGATGAGCTGACGCTAAAGAAACAGATGCCCGATGCGGCCTTGATTCCCATGACCCTGGAGGGGTGTGTGGTACGGATGGCGGATACGGTGGCCTATATCGGCCGCGATTTCGAAGATGCGATCCGATTGAATGTGGTGAGTCGATCCGATCTGCCAAAAGATGTGGAATCGATTTTAGGCAGTACCAATGGCACCATCGTGTACACTCTGGTCACCGATATTATCCATAACAGCTCCGGAAAACCGCACATTGCTTTCAGCAACCATGTTTCGCAAGCGCTGAAGCGACTCAAGGAATTCAATATGGATCGGATATACATGAATCCGCTGATCAAGCAACATTCCGAAACCATTTCCCGTTTGTTTGCGCACTTGTTTGAGAGATACTTGAATGATCTGGAGAAAGAGAACCGAAATTCAAAGATATTTACGGGTTTTCTGGCCGATATGTCGGATGCATACATCGAGCAGCATCGGCCGCCGGAAATTGTTCGTGATTTTATCGCCGGAATGACCGATCGCTATTTTCTGTTGCAGTGCCCGGAAAAGATGCGTCCAACCATCGTCCACGCCTGACCCTGATGTTGCAGAAGCCTGAGGCGTCCAGCGCCCCGCCTGTTGCGGGATCTTCGACCGGCGTTATCAAGGGATCGCAGTATAGCGAGTACGGCTGGTACCTTTTAAAAAGGCCTTTTGGCGACTTTTTACGAGTTCATCAAATTTAACGCTGCATGAAAAAGATGGCGAAATGTAAAGAAAGTCTTATGAGACCGGATTCCAGACAATCCACCAAACGGACCTATCGCCAGTTGGTGAAAACCCGGCTGAAAGCCGTGCGGGTCATTGTTCAGGAAACCGATTTGAGCATTTACGCCGATCGTGATGTATCGGCGGCCGCCAAAGAGGCGATCGTTGAACAGCGCGGCTATATCGAAAACTATATCCGCCGGCATCCCGAATTTGCTTCGAGCCTGACCCCCTGGCCC
>JASFGJ010000443.1:0-4261 GCA_050123815.1 Desulfobacteraceae bacterium | reverse complement strand
TCCATGATGCGGGCTTCGATAAACACCTGCCGGTTCAACGATTCGGAGAGACTGTCGAGAAAGCGCACCATGGCCGAGACCTTGCGCGGCGTATCCGCCATATAGATCACCCCGGCGTTGCGGTTGACCCGCAACAGCCCCTCGACGGAACGCATGCCGTCCAGCGCCTTTTCCACGGCCATCCACAGATCCGAGCTGGCGGTCGGTTTTTTGGCCTTGATCTGATACTTGCCGCTCACGCCGGCGTCCTCGACACCCGACCCCAGCATGTCGCCGCCGACATCGATGTCGGTTTCACCCACCAGATCGAGGAAATCGAGCCGGTAGATACGTTCCATGAAGCGCTTGATGTACAAGGTGCCGCTGTCAAGTTCCCAGGCATATCCTGCCCCGTTGACCACGATCATATCCAGGGCCTCGTCGAGGGTGACGTTCTTGAGGTTGACGGTCACCGATTTGGCCAGATCGATCTCGGCTTCAATGGAGAGATTGTACTCCGAATCTTTGGTCAGCGCCGCGACCACATCGCCCAGCGGCGCTTTGTCAAATACCAGAGAATAGAGCACCGGCGGCAGGACAATCTCTTTGGACAGCGGAGCCATCTGCTCGGAAAATGGCGGAGGCCCCGGTTTGCGGCGCTGCTTGGCACGCTCCAGAATCTTACTGGGCCGCATCCGCTCCAACTCTTCCATCTGTGCGGACGGCGGCGGCTCGGGTTTGCGAACGGCGCAGCCGCCAACAACCATCAAAACGATGATAGCGGCCATCAATGAAGTTATGCAATTGCTGCGGGGTACATTTCGTTTCATGGTCACCTCTTCTAACTGCCCTGGTCGCTTGAAAAGTAGGGCGTCGGGCTGTCGAGTGTCCAGCTGCGGCCGGCACGCCGGACAACCACTCCGGCCGGCGATATCTTGACCACTGTAAATTCATCAATTTTATCCCTCACGCGGCATACCCGCCCGTTCAGCACCGCGCGGTAATAGATAGACCCGCGAGGGTCCAGAGCCTGCATGATGCCGGTCAGCGTCGGCAGAGCGCTTTCGGCTGCATCCGGAATTTGGCTGCCGCTTTTTGCCGTGTCAGCTCCGGGGTTTGCTGCGGCCTTGCCGCCGGCTGAAAGCCAGGCACCGGTCTCGAGCAGGTTGAACTGATCTTTCATGGAGAAAACGCCGCTGGCCGCCATTTTGTCAAAATCCTGCAGCTTGGACTGCAGGGCTTTCACGGTCTGCGAGTACCCCACCAGGGGCTGCTGCTCCAAAGACATAAACCGCGACGCGTTCAGACCAAGCAACACCAGCGCCGCTAAAAACCAGCCGCCCATACACAATCGCTGTCTGCTTCCGGAAATCTTCATTGCGGATGGACTCCTCTATCCCGCGATGCTGCCGACGCCTGCAGCGGATTGGTCTCGGTATCTTGCTGCGGCTCTATTTTGAAGTTCAACAGAAGTTCTATCTCAATTTCCGCATCGCCCTGTGCGTTGTGAACCACGATTCGGGAGTGTTGGACCGACAGATAGGGATAGGTCACCAGGGCGGTGACAAAGCCCAGGGCCTGATCGCTGCCGCCCTGCATTCGGATAAGAAACGGTATTTGCTCCGACGTCGCCTGGGCCATGCGGCTTTCGATCTTGACATTTTCCAGGCCTAGCAAGGCCGCCAGGGCGTGCAGCGAGCTTCTGACCGATTCAAACCCCAGTTTCACAGAGGCCACAGGCTTGAAATGAGATACATGCAAACTCTTGACCTTATGAAGTTTTACGCTGTTGCGGTGCTGGAATGCCAGCTCCTTGCGCAACCGCTCGGCGCTTTCGCGCGACCGGGCCACGGCATCGATTTTACTGAAATTCAGACCGGTCATGGCCAGGACGGCCATCCAGATAGCTCCGACGATCAACCAGCGCTGATTCAGTTTGGATCTCATGTCAGCTCCAACGTAAATTCAATTTGATAACGATTTGGGCTGCGCCCGCCGCCGGATCGATTGAGGCGGATATCGAAGTCGTTGAGCGTCAGCGATTGGGCGCTTTGAAACCGTCCGTTCAGTTCAACCATGAGCCGCTTTAGAATCACTTGTAGTTCGTCGGCATTGCGGGCCTGCACCAGAGCGGCAACTGTCAGGGACGGCGAGGATTCGGTATCGGCGGCCAAGGCCAGCTTGCTCAGCTGAACCTGATCCGGAAAGCCGGCCGGCATCCGGTGCACCGCATCGACCAGTACCGACCGGCGCGCCCGACGCAACACCTGCTCCAGGGTATCCGGATACTCAGACAATCCTGCGCCCGAGGCGTCGATCATGGTGCGCTGTTGCAGGCCGCGGTATTCTTTATGGGCCCTGTCGTGCATCTTTCGCAGCACGAAATGCTCACCGGCCAGTCCTATCAGAAGCACAAGCCCGATAACGATGCCCACCCGTTGCACCGGTTGCCAATCAAGGGCTTGCTTGACCTGCCGATGCATGACACTGAAAAATTGGGCTTTGCTGTGCAAACGGGATATGTTCAGCCAGCCGCTCAAGATCGCCAACTGCGGGATCACGAGCGTTTCGCAAGCCCCATGATCGATCAACGGTTTCAGGTCGATCACCTCGCGACCCAATACGTCGGCAAGTTTTTCCCGGCATTGACCGGATTCGCAGGACATATAGATCCGGTCCAACTCGCTTTTGGCTGTCTGGGAAAACATGTAGAGCGATTGGTTGATCTCATAGCCGAGTGCGTCGAGACCGTCGTCCGCCTCGGCGACCATGACGCTGCGCGAAAACTGATAGATGCCTTGATAATAAAAATAGAGCTGGCACTCCTGACCGGTCAGATGGACCAGCAGAATGCCTTGCCGCCCGAAGTCCTGGGTTGCGCGCTCAAGGAGATCTTCCCACAAAAACGCCGGCGCCGTGATGTGCTGCGGCGTGTGGTTCAGCCTGCCCAGGGCCTCATAGAGCTGGTAACTCTTCTCTTCCTGAAAGTAGCAGGCGGACAACTTGCGTTGGCCGCCGCTGCCGATATGGCGATAGTTGAAAAAGTGCCGGATCGACGGTTGGCCCGGAAAAACGGCGGTCAATTTACGCTCGAGAAAGGGCTCGATCAGGGACGCCTTGCCGGATTGAAAGGGAAAACTCTGACTTCCGAACCAATGGTCCGGCATAATGCATAGGGTCTTGTGACTGCCCTTTAACCAGTCCGGCAGCGACGGCAAAGGGGTTTCATCATCCAGAAGCTGCTGCAGCGGCATTTGGAAAATCGAACGGTCGCTGCCGCCTGCCCCCCCGGAAAACCAGTACACGTCATCATCGTGGACCGCTATGATGGTTTTGTATTGTTTGTTGAACATCATTCACCGTCTCGCTTGAACAAGCGGATCGCAGGATCCGGACCGATTTCACGTCGGCACTTGATAAACATGAGCCGCGATCCGCTGCAGCGCACAGCAATAGCCCTGTGAAAATCGCCGATAACAGCATCGGCCATTTCGGGTGGTTTCTTTAGAAAAAACGAAAAATTAGCGGTTTAGGAAGGTTCCGATGGCCTGATAGACCGTTGCGCAGGCCTCTTTGGCAAGATCTTCCATGTTGAGAAAGGCATGAATCATATCGTCGAAATGCAAATTTTGTGCATAAATACCGGCCGATTGAATCCGTTGCACATAGGCACGCCCCTCGTCCCGCAGCGGACAAAATTCTGCGGTGACAACAAATGTTTGGGGCAACGTATTCGTAATTTCCATATGGAGCGCAGAAGCGGCCCGACGATCTTCCATGTGCTGAAAGTAGTGGTCGAAATACCACAGGATTTTATCTTTTTGCAGCAGATACCCGACGCCGTTGTCCTCGACGGACGGCATGGATAGCGTGTAGTCCAGGCTGGGATATATCAGGACTTGATGCCCGATATCGATGCCGTCGTCGAACTGGGTTTTGTGGGCCACCGTCGCGCACAGCGCGCCGCCGCCGCTGTCTCCGGCGATGGAGAGCCGTCGGCGATACGGCAGGCCGCGGCCGTCGAGCACGGGCCACACATCTTTGGCGACATTGCAGGCATCGACAACCGCCGCCGGAAAGGCACACTCCGGGGCCCGTCGGTAATCGACGCTCACCACGATATGACGGGTGGCCAGTGCCAGTTTTCTGCAAATGGGATCGTAGACGGTGATGCTCCCGGCCATGTGGCCTCCGCCATGGTAGTAAACCAGGACCGGCAGTTTGGCATCGGGCTGCGGATCATAAATTCTTATCGGTACGGCATATGGGTCGGACGCAACGA
>JASFGJ010000442.1:0-4266 GCA_050123815.1 Desulfobacteraceae bacterium | reverse complement strand
ATA
The DNA here is from genome assembly GCA_050123815.1 of Desulfobacteraceae bacterium. Classification (GTDB taxonomy): domain Bacteria; phylum Desulfobacterota; class Desulfobacteria; order Desulfobacterales; family Desulfosarcinaceae; genus JARRKU01. The sequence continues at coordinate 4,263 of JASFGJ010000442.1, read as the reverse complement.
GCACAAGCTGCCAGCTCCCAAAGCAACGAAGAGATTCGATAGCAACAAAAAGCGCTGCAGGTGCAACCACAGCGTACGCCATCCCCTGCCACGCCGTAATGGTATCTGATCAACCGTGCGCAATACGCGCTTGATGATCCACCCGGGTGTTGATGCACCTGCCGTAATCGCGATGGTGTTAAAATGCGCCAATGCGGCCGGATCGAGCTCATCCTCGGTCTCTACATGGTATGCCGGCTTATCAACATGCTCCACGATTTCCGCCAGTCGCTGCGTATTGCCGCTGTTCTTGCCGCCGACGACGATAACAGCATCCGCACTGTCTGCAATGCGCCTTACCTCGCCCTGGCGTCGCTCGGTAGAGTCACAAATCGTGTCAAACGCTTTATAGTGAGGATGATGTTGTGCTGTCCAATTCTGTATCTGCCGATACTCCCTCAGGTTCTGGGTGGTTTGAGCGACAATAATGGCTTGTTCATAGGCCGGCAACGCTTTGAGCGCTTCCAACGATTCCACAACCCGCCCTTGCTCGCCGGCATAGCCCAGCAGCCCGACCACCTCAGGATGGTCCAGATCACCAATGATGATCACAGCATACCCTTTGCGGGCATGACGTTTAATGATGGATTGGACTTTGACCACACGAGGACAGGTAGCATCGATGACGTTGAATCCGGCCTTTACAAGCTGCCGCTTGGTTGATGGCGGAATACCGTGAGCACGGATCAGTACGGTCCCACTGCCCTTTTCCGGGATATTCTTGAGCACCCGAACGCCCTTTTCAGCAAAAAGCGCCAACACCTGAGGGTTGTGAATCAGCGGGCCGAAGGTATGGATCGGTTTCTCATACTTGGCGGGCGCATCCAGAGCGAGTTCCACCGCCCGGCGCACCCCCATGCAGAAACCGCCGGTTTTCGCTACAATAAATTTCATATAACTTGCCAGCTTTGCAAATATCCTATTATAATTTGGAAATTTTTTTTCTGATCTTTCGTTGACGTTTAGGCAGACGTCGAGCAGGACCCTTTTTTTTGGTGGTAGGCCGCCAAGGTTCCCGGCCATCCGCTTCGGTGCTGCCTTTGGAACTCATGTAGTCAGCCATCATCAGACGATTTTCAAACTCTGCCGAGCCAATGGTGGCTGCGCCTCTGGATTGTACATAACGCACGATATCATTGTCCGAGGTGACCACCAGAAGTTTTTCCCGGTACTGGTCCGCCAGTCGTTTGATAACCGCATCCGCCAGTTCACCGCTGCGCGAATAGAGCAATTCAATTCCTTTGATGCGCTCTCGGTGTGGTGAACCGGCCGGCGCAGACTGCCCGTCAAAGACAACTTTTATCGGGTGCGCTCTGATTTTTTTATAGGCCGCCAGGGAATCGATCAATGCCTCGCGTCCCATCTGCAGGTTCAACAAATCCAATTGGTTGAATGTTTGCGACTGGCGAATGAGGTTGTACCCGTCGATAACGATTTGAAGGCTCATTGAACGTCCTACCCGATCTTGTTAAACAGATCCAGCAACCGGTCCAGGTCCTCGTTGGAATAGAACTCGATCTCAAGTTTTCCCTTTTTTCCGCGTTTCTTGATTTGAACCTTGGTGCCGAATGAACGAGAAAGGTTGTCCGCCACAAGATTGAGATGGCGCTGTTCCGAAGTTGTTTTTTTGGCATCGATCACTTGAGCGGATTTGGCCATGCGCTTGACCAGCGCCTCTGTCTGACGCACGGAAAGCCCTTTGCGGATCACTGCGCGCCACACGGCGTTCTGGTGCGTTTCACTCGTGGCCCCCAGGATGGCCCGGGCGTGCCCCATGCTCAACTGCCCATTGATAATGCTCTGGCGGATGTTATCCGGCAATTGCCGCAAGCGAAGGAAATTTGCCACTGCGGACCGACTCTTGCCCACGCGCTCAGCCGCCTGCTCCTGGGTCAATCCGAATTCGGCGATCAAGCGATGATAGGCTTCCGATTCCTCAATGGGATTCAGGTTTTCGCGCTGGATATTTTCCACAATGGACATCTCCAGCATCTCGGCGTCGGTCACCTTCTTGACCACAACCGGCACTTTGTCGAGCCCCGCCATTTTGGCGGCCCGCAACCGCCTTTCGCCGGCCACCAGTTCATATCCTACCTCGGACTTGCATACCAGCAGCGGCTGAATGATTCCCTGGACCCGGATCGATTCACTCAACTGGGCCAATTCATCAGGGTCAAAATGGGATCTCGGCTGATAACGGTTTGGTTGAATCAGGTGCACCTCACACTCAAAGTATGGCTTGGAAGCGGGTGCAGCTTCCGAATCCACATCAAAGCCGGCATCCGGTATAAGAGCATCCAAGCCCCTGCCCAGCGCCAGTTTTTTTCTTTTTTTGGGCTTTTGCATTGTGGACATTTTATTGAAGACCTTTCACTTGCGACAATTCCGTCCACCGTTGCCGGTAACGGACGGCTAATTTGAGTTGCGGCCCTGCATCACCTCCTTGGCCAGCGCAATATAACTTCTGGAACCAATAGAGGAAGGGTCGTACATCAGGATGGGTTTGCCAAAGCTGGGTGATTCACCCAAACGCACGTTGCGAGGGATTATCGTGTTGTATACGAGCGCTTTGAAATGCGCCACAGCGTCCTCGGCCACTTGGTGAGACAAATTGGTCCGCTTGTCAAACATGGTCAACAAGATACCGGCTATTTTCAGCATGGGATTCAAGCTTTGCCGAATGCGTTTATAGGTATGAATCAATTGGCTGAGCCCCTCGAGGGCATAAAACTCGCACTGCAGCGGGATCAAAAGCGAGCTGGCGGCCGTCATGGCGTTGACCGTGAGCAAACTCAATGAAGGCGGGCAATCAATAAGAATATAATCAAATAATCCACTGATGGGAGCCAGCAGCCGCCGCAAGGCGGTCTCGCGATCCGGCTCGTCCATCATCTCCACATCAAAACCGATCAATTCAACACGTGCCGGCAATACCTGAAGGAAGTCAATGGCCGAATTGACAATCAACCGCTCGGCCTCGATTTCTCCAATCATGCCGTGGTAGATGGTCTTGTCGAGTCCACCTTTATCAAGGCCGATGCCGGTAGTGGCGTTGGCCTGAGGGTCGCAATCGATGAGCAACGTTCGTTGTTCATTCATCGCAAGAGCGGCGGCAAGATTGATCGCCGTGGTGGTCTTACCCACGCCTCCTTTCTGATTCGCTATGCAAATAGTTTGTGTCATTTGGCGAGCGACTCTATCATAAAACATGGGGTTTGAAAAGCCGATTAGATTGTGTCATGATAAGTCATGCCATACATGAATGGCTTAGACGAATTAACAATTAACATTATAATTAAGATCACTTAGAAAACTATGCGGCCTATGAAATTGAAACAGCTTACGGCAATCGCTGTCGTTATTATCGGTACGCTCGTCAGCGCATCTCCTGGGTATGGCATCTCGATCCAGGATGAAAAAAAAATGGGCCGCGAATTCGAAAAGGTGATGCACCGCTATTTCACCCTCGTCGAAGACCCGATCATCTCCGGATATGTCGAACAGATCGGCAACAAGCTTTTGGACGTGATCCCAACCCAGCCCTTTGACTATAAGTTCTATGTTATCGAGAACGAAGTGTACAATGCCAGTGCGTTTCCCGCCGGACATATTTTTATCAACAGCGGACTGCTGGCCGACCTGCAAAGTGTCGACGAACTGGCCGGTATTCTGGCCCACGAAATCGGGCATGTGACACGACGCCATATATCCCAACGAATTGAAAAATCAAAAAAAATCGATCTTGCAACCCTCGCCGGAATGGTCGCCGGCGTAATGATCGGCGCTGCTACCGGTGATGCCGCAGCCATGCAGGCGTTAGTCATCGGTTCCACCGCTGCCGGACAGACGGCATCCCTGGCCTACAGCCGTGAGAATGAGGCCGAGGCCGACCAGTTGGGCATTCAATACATGACCCGCGCCGGCTACAATCCGGAAGGATTGCTGGCAGCATTGAAACGGATCCGCAGCCGCCAATGGTTCGGCAGCGAACAGGTTCCGACTTACATGATGACCCACCCGGCCCTTGAAAGTCGGATCACCTGGCTCGATGGATGGATAGCCGCAAATCCGGAAAAAGCCAAACCATATCCGTCAGGTAGCTCGCAAGGTCATTCCGCTTTCCAAAAAATCAACATCCGGCTCAAGGCCTTATATACGACCCCAAATCAAGCGGTACAATATTTCAAAACAGCGGTAGCCAAAAACCCGGATGATGCGGATCTT
>JASFGJ010000441.1:0-4275 GCA_050123815.1 Desulfobacteraceae bacterium | reverse complement strand
TTTCGCTTGCCCTTCTTTTTGACCCGGGCTTCCTTGGGCGGTGGCACGGCAACTCCCGTCGGCTGCGCTGCGGCAGGATGTGCCGGCCTGCCTTTCGCTTCGGGTCGCGGCGTCGGTTTGGGCGTCTGCTGTACCGGGTGTTCCGGAAGTTTGATGATCTTGGCTGCGGACTCTTTTTTCTTTTTCTTGACCTTTGGTACGGGTTTGACTTCAGTTTTCGGTTCTTCCACGACTGTCAGTTTAGGCTCAGGCTCGGGTTCAGGCCCGGCCGCGGCTTCAACCACCTCAGGCGTTTCTGGCGGTGTCTCCTCTGCAGGCGCCTCTTCCTCGGGTGCTTGCTCTTCAGGTGCAACGGCCTCAACCTCTTCTGCAGGTGCTTCCGGCTCGGGAATCTTTTCTTCTTCGGCCGGTTCCGGCGTCGATGCCGCTTCCGCCTCCGGCTCGACTGCTTCTTCTGGTGCGGTCTCTTCAAGGGCCGGTTCGGTTTCTGCTGTCTCTTCAACCTCCTCGGCAGGTGCGGCTTCGGCCTCTTCCACCGGAGGCGTAACCACTTTGCGGCGCCGGCGGATTACTGTCGGTTTGACGCGCTTTTCCACAAGGGACGGTTCAGTACCACCTTTGATAAACTGGCGAATGCGGGCCTCTATCTCATCGGTCAATGTGCTCATGTGGGAATTGAGGCCAAGATCGAGTGAGCTGATCTTTTCAAGCAGCGACTTGTTCGTTAGATTGAGCTCGCGCGCCAGCTCATATACTCTTTTCTTGGGTTGTGTCATCCATCCCCCTTAATTGCGAAATATTACAACGGTTGCCACAAAGATCACTCTTGGGGCGGTGTCCGTTCAGGTGAATCATCCGCCTGTGTCGTTTGTGGTGCCGATTCTTCTGCGCTTTCCTCGGTTTCGTCGGCTGAAGATTCATCGGGATTCTGCTCTGCGGCGGCCTCATCGTCAACGCTTTGCTCTTGTGCCGCCGCCTCTTCCATTTCAGCCGCTTGTGCAGCGGCTTCTTCCGCGGCTGCCGCTTCTTCAGCGACTCTTTCCGCCTCTTCATTCAACCAGATCTGGGCGTTTTCAACGAGCTGCTTGGCTTTGCCTTCTCCAATGCCGCGAACCTGAACCAGGTCTTCGATGTCGGCCTCGGCCAACTCTTCCGCCGAATAAAATCCTTTTTCAAACAACGCGTCCGCCATGCTGGCGCCGACACCGCTGATTTTCACGAGTGAACTATAGCCCTTTTCCATGGTTTCGTTGTACTGGGTCTCGCTGTTGACATCCAGATGCCAATCGGTCAATTTGGATGCCAGTCGTACATTCTGGCCCCGTTTACCAATCGCCACGGACAGGAAATCATCCGGTACGATGACTTCCATCAAGCGATTCTCTTCATCGATAATCACCCTGGCGATCTCCGCCGGCGCCAGTGCATTGCAGACAAATTTGGCGGCATCGACATGCCAGGGGATAATATCAATTTTTTCGCCGCGCAATTCCTGGACGACGTTCTGAACGCGGCTGCCTTTCATGCCGACGCATGCTCCCACCGGGTCGATGTCCGAATCCTGCGAGGCCACGGCAATTTTGGCCCGGCTGCCCGGCTCTCTGGCCGCACCCTTGATATCGACGATCCCTTCGCTGATTTCCGGCACTTCGGTCTTGAACAACATGACCAGGAAATCGGGGTGGGTACGGGTCAACACGATTTGAGGTCCTCGGGATTCGTACAATACATCCAAAATCAGGGCCCGGATGCGGTCTCCCCGCCGATAGCTTTCCCGGGGCACTTGTTCGCGCACGGGCAGCGCACCTTCGGTGGAGCCAAGATTGACAATGATATCGCCGCGATCGAAACGCTGAACGATACCGTTGATGATCTCGCCTTTGCGGTCGATGAAGTTTGCATAGACGGCGTCTCTTTCGGCATCTTTGAGCTTCTGGATAATGACCTGTTTGGCCGACTGCGCGGCGATGCGCCCGAAAGTAGTCGTGTCCATCTTGGTCCCCAAGCTGTCGCCAACCTCGCAGTCGGGATCGAGCAGGCGCCCTTGTTCGATGGCTATTTGCAGATCAGGGTCGTCGACATCGGCCACAACCTCCTTGAACTGGAAGACCTCTATCTCTCCAGATTCGTCGTTAAAATGGGCCTCGATATCGATTTTAGCGCCGAACTTTCTGCGAGCAGCCGACCGCAGCGCCTCTTCCAGCGCTTGAATCAGGATCTGACGGTCGATCCCCTTATCACGGCTTACTTGCTCAACGACGCGTTTTATGTCTGCTATGAACATGCGTTTTCTCCATTCATATTGATAAGATGCGCTTTGACGATATCGTCAAACGCGATACTGGTGGACCGGCCATCGACCATTAACTGGATGTTCAGCCCACTTATGCCGTCCAACGTGCCCGAAAAATTTTTTTGCCCGTTGACCGCCTGCGCCGTCCGGATTTTTGCGCGCACGCCTTTAAATCGCTCGAAATCTGCAATTTTTCCCAGTGGCCGTTGAAATCCAGGTGACGAGACCTCCAGCCGATACGGGCTCTGCGTATCAAGCCCTACATCCAGTATATCTCCCAATTGCCGGCTGATGTTCGCACAATCGTCAAGTGTGATGCCACCCGGCTTGTCCAGATAGACCCGTAAAATCCGTCCGGCTTGTTCGCGCTGAAACTCCACAAAAACCAGTTCCACTCCCTCGCTCAGGCACAGCGGTTCGGCCAGTCGCCACACGTTCGCCACAATTGGATTTGCAGCCCCACCCACTACCTGGTGGGTTTCATTATTTTCCGAGTGGCTCATCTTGTGGTCTTGCTCCCGTCTTAAAAACAAAAACGGGCTAAAAGCCCGTTCCCTTGGATAAAGCAGATCTTGCAAGTAATTGGATACGAGTATCCGTTATTTGGAACGCATCATCTGAATACCACCTTCAAATCAATCGCTGCCAATTCACTTTACCTTACCAAGTTCGGTTCAGATGAAGTACCGGACTTCTTGATGGAGCGGGCAACGAGATTCGAACTCGCGACACCAAGCTTGGGAAGCTTGTACTCTACCAGCTGAGCTATGCCCGCTCACCAAAGGCACTATATAAGACAATGCCGAAAGCATGTCAACCGCTTTCCCCAGTATTTCGATTTAAAGTTGCGGTGTTAGACCAAGGGGTTGGACGGCGCCTCGATAAGATAATGATTATCATCATTGAAATCTCGCGGGTAGCTTTCCAGACACAATGACAGAGTTGCCGTCCAAAGTTTTAAGTTTAAAGTTTAAAGTGTTAAGTTGATGAATTCTATTGATTTAAATTCTATTGATTTATAGGTGTTGTGGCACTGTCGCAGGTGGGGCTATATTTCCTTGTATTTGGGATCGGATCCTGATCGAGTATGATGTTGTTGATTTTTCATAGGGCGGGCTCCGCTCCCGCCTTGTTTGGAATACCGACTTCGGCGTTACCAACGGCCGGCGCAGATTCCGGCCCTACGTTTCTATTGTAAGTGGTGAGAAGAAAAATTTGGCGTGGCGCACCACCGCGACATGTTTTTGTTGTGTTGAAGTCGCGGTGAGACACCGATCCTACAATCTGATGAAACAAAGGCGGCGTATCATATAAATTAGATAGAATACAATAACTTAACACTTTAAACTTAAAACTCTGACGGCAGAACATCCTATGGTTCTGGAAGACAACCATCGAGGTATCGTTACTGGGTTTATTTGAAATTCGATGCCGCCGTCAGCCTGCCGTCAGTCCAATAAATTCCGAATCTCCCTAAGTTCGCTGCGGAGCTGCTGGAGTATGCCGCGGTCGGGCGGAGAGGTCGGTTCGGATGGTCGGTTTTTATCCCTCAGATGCTGCCGGGCGCCTTTGATGGTGAACTTTTGGTCGTAAAGCAGGTTTTTGATCTCTAAAATCAGCTCCACATCGCTTCGGCGATACATGCGCTGACCGGCATCGGTGCGGCGGGGCTTGATGCGGTGAAACTCCCCCTCCCAGAAACGCAGTACCGTGGCCGGTACGCCGGCGATTCGACTGACTTCACCGATGCGGTAAAATAGTTTGTCTGGAATTTCTTTCCCATCGGTCGGGTGGGCAACCATAGCGGATGCTCCTTTCCGGTATTGGCTGCTGTTTGTATATCTAATATTAGAGCTGTGTTAGAACTTCAACCAGAAATTAGGGTGCAGGAAAGAAATAATTCCATCAGATTGCGCTGGATTTGGGTTCGTCTACAAGGCACATCCGCCGGTGCATATCAGGATATGTGCCGGTGGATGTAA
>JASFGJ010000440.1:0-4276 GCA_050123815.1 Desulfobacteraceae bacterium | reverse complement strand
AATGCCGTTGCCGGCAGCAGTGTGGCCACGACACCGGCGCGGGCCATGGCCGCGATGCCTTTGTCTGACGCCTGCAGCAAATGATCGGCGGAGATCGCTCCGATTTCAGCTGCCAGCTCGGCGCCGCCAAGGGAGGCGATCTCATCGGCGTGAAGCTTGAGTTTCAATCCCAGGGACCGGGCCCGTTGAAGCAACCGGCGGGACTGGGAGACCGAAAAGACGCCCTGCTCGCAAAAGACATCGCAGAAGTCGGCCAGACGCCGCCGGGCCACCTGCGGCAAGACCGTGCTGCAGAGCCAGTCGATGTATGCATCGCTTTGGTTTTTATACTCCGGCGGCAGCGCGTGGGCCCCCAGGAATGTCGGTACAACATCCACCGCATGGGTACGGTCCAGCTCGGCCATGACTTCCAGTTGCCGGACTTCAGTGTCCAGATCAAGCCCATAACCGCTTTTGCCCTCAACGGTGGTGACGCCCATGGCCAGCATGGTGTCCAGACGTTGCCGGCCGAGCTTAAGCAGTTCATTGCGGTTTGCTTTTCGAGTGGCCCGTACCGTGTTGGCGATGCCGCCGCCGCGCTGCATGATCTCCATGTAGGAGGCGCCTTCCAGTCGCCAGCGATACTCGTCCGGACGATACCCGCCGAAGATAAAATGGGTGTGCGCGTCGATAAAACCCGGAAGAACCGCTTTGCCGGCGGCATCGATAATGGTGTAGGTTTCAGGCTGAATCGCCGCGAGAACGTCTTCGGTCGTTCCGACGCGGGTGATCTTGCCGTCCTCGGCCGCCAGCGCACCGTTTGCAATGATGTCCAATTCTCCCATGCGCCATCCGGTCCTGGCTTCAAATCCTTTGCAGGTCACCAGCTCGGAAGCATTCTTTATCAAAAGTTTGCCAGCGTTCATTTATAGAATTCGTCCTCGTGTGAAATTCGCTTTGCTTGTCGGCAGACCGCTTTTCCAGCTCCCCGGAGTCTAGAAATAGGCTGAAATCCACAACTTAACACTATCATTTATTATATCTTCGTCTCCAACACCTGATCCATACTGAAATTCTCCAGGCCCATGTAAAAGGCCGCGCAGTCGGCCAGGGCCTGCATGGGGACAAGGCCCACGATTTCGCTGCCGATGAGCGGCACGCCGTAGCGCTGCGCCTCGAAACGTATCATCTCCACCGCCTGGTAAAGCATGGTCTGGTTGACGTTCGTCATGTTCATGGAAACCTGTGCGATGCCGCGCTCTTTGAGGGCGACGCCCATGGCTTTGCAATGCCGCAATCCGCCGCCGATAAATCGCACCTTTTTGGCAATGGCATCGGCGATTTCGGGTCGATCGGTGCCCAGGTTGACATTGAAGGCCACCAGCGGCGGTCTGGCGCCCATGGCCGTGACTCCGGCCGTGGGATGTACCCGGACAGGTCCGTAGTCCGGTTGCCACAGCGGATCTTCGAGTTTGTCGGCCATGCCCTCGAACTGCCCCTTGCGGATTTCGGCCAGATCGGCACGGTGCGGTGCGCTGGCGGACATTGCATACAGGATGATGGGCAGGTCGAAACGTTTGGCGGCCGCCTGGGCGACCTCTTTGGCCAATGCTTCCGTATCGGCCATGGTCAGGCCGCGGATGGGGATGAACGGCACCACGTCTACCGCTCCCATGCGCGGATGCTGGCCTTTATGACGGGTCATGTTGATCCGCTTCACCGCCTGTTCCATGGCGTCCAGTATTGCTTCTTTTACCGCTTCCGGTGTTCCCACCACAGTGACCACCATGCGGTTGTGGTCTTTGTCGGCTTGAACATCCAGCAATCGAACATTTTCTCGATCGGTAAACGCCGAGGTGATGGCGTTCATGGTCGCCTGGTCGCGACCTTCACTGAAATTTGGGACCGACTCGATGATCTTTTTCATTGTTTCCTCCACTGGAGCATCTCTCCCCTGCCGGGGCAGACGGGCAATGCCTAAGACATGGCTTTTTCAACCAAGCCGCGTACCATCCGATCGTCGGCAAGACGAGGCAGTGTAATCTGTTCCATCCCGGCCCGTTTGTCATTGAACGTGGCAGCGGCCTGCATGGCGTGGGGGTTTCGGGCCCAGGCGCGGCGGGCGACACCGCCCATGACATCCCAGGACATGGCCCGCCGGATGATGTTGTCCACGCGTCGGCTGCCATCCAGCACTAATCCGAAGCCGCCGTTGATCGCGTTGCCGATGCCCACACCGCCGCCATTGTGCAGCGCCACCAGGCTCATGCCGCGGGCGGCGTTGCCGGCGAAACAATGGATGGCCATTTCGGCCATGACCCGGCTGCCGTCTTTGATGTTGGCGGTTTCGCGAAATGGTGAATCGGTTCCACCCGTATCGTGGTGATCCCGGCCCAGCATAACCGGGCCGATCTGCGATTGGCGCACCATGGCGTTAAATTTCAATGCAATGCGCATGCGGCCCAACGCATCCTGGTAAAGGATACGGGCTTTGGTGCCGACCACCAGCTTGTTTTTGGCGGCGTCGCGAATCCAATGATAATTGTCACGATCCTGGAAGCGTCCCCGTGGATCGATGCAAGCCATGGCGGCGCGGTCCGTCTTTTTCAGGTCCGACGATTTACCGCTCAGGCACACCCAACGGAAGGGTCCGTAGCCGTAGTCAAACAGCAACGGCCCCATGATGTCTTCCACATAGGAGGGAAAGACAAAACCGTCACCGGGATCTTTTCCGTTCTTACAAATCGAGCGTTCGCCCGCATCGCAAACCGCTTTCATGAAACTGTTGCCGTAGTCGAAAAAATAGGCGCCCCGTCGGACCAGGGTTTGAATCAAGCGGTAGTGGCGTTTGAGCGAAGCGTCAACCATGCGGGCAAAGTCGCCTGGTGCCTGATTAAGCATTCGGGTGCGCTGCGCGAATGTCAGCCCTTGCGGGCAGTATCCCCCTTCATAGACCGCATGGCAGGAGGTTTGATCGGACAGCAGATCGATGGCGACATGCCGCTGCACGGCATACGCCAGCAGGTCCACCACGTTTCCATGAAAGGCGATGGCCGCGCTCCGGCCATCGGCACGGGCTGCTTTTGCGGCGGCAAACGCTTGTTTCGGGGTTCGGGTGACCCGGCTGATCCATCCCTGATCGAAGCGCGTGTCGATACGCGACCGGTCGACCTCTGCGATGATGCCGATGCCGCCTGCGATCTCTACGGCCTTTCCCTGGGCTCCGCTCATGCCCCCAAGGCCGGACGAGACAAAAAGATGTCCGCGCAGATCCTGATCCTTTGGAATATTCAGTTTGTCTCGGGCGGCATTGAGCAGTGTCGAATAGGTGCCGTGCACGATCCCCTGAGGACCGATATACATCCAGCCGCCGGCTGTCATCTGGCCGTAGTTGGCCACTCCCAGGGCGGCGGCCCGGATAAAGTGCTTCGGGTCATCGTACATGCCGACCATTAAGCCGTTGGTAATAATGACCCGGGGTGCGGAAGGGGACGAGCGGAAGACCCCCACCGGGTGACCGGAGGCAACCACCAGGGTCTGCTGCCGTCTCAATTGCTGTAAATAGGCTTTGATCAGGCGATACTGCATCCAGTTTTGGCAGACCTGTCCGGTTTCTCCATAGGTGACCAACTCATAGGGATAGAGGGCCACATCAAAATCGAGGTTGTTGTCGATCATGACCTGAAAGGCGCGTCCCTCCAGGCACTCGCCTTTGTAGGCGTCGATGGGGCGGCCGAAGATGCGCCCTGCCGGTCTGAAGCGATAGGCATAAATTCGGCCGCGGGTCAGCAGTTCATCCATGAACTCCGGTGCCAAACGGGTCTGCCATTTGGGCGGCACATAACGCAGGGCGTTGTGCAGCGCCAGGGCCATATCGTCCGGGCTGAGACGCACCAGCCGTTTGGGGGCCCTGCGAATTCCTGCTTTGAAACGGGGGGGGGAAGGAAATCGCCGTACGATGGTTTCCAGGCGGATTGGACGTGTGTCTGGCATCATGGCCTCCTGCGCTATTGGGATTTGTAGCTACAACAAGGGTGGCAGTTGAGATCTGCAACAACCCACAATGCGGTTATGATTGCAAAACAGATCCGACTCCGTGCAACTGATGAGGTCGTGCTCATGCGGAAACATCGCGTTATTGACAAGCGATTCGTGTAGTTGTATATGCTTGTATATACAACATTCCGGCGCGTGTCAAGTCGCAACAATTCAGTGATCGGTGATCGATTAATTGACACCGCCTGAGCAACTACATCCGTATTTGCACGAAGGCTTTAATTGAGCTTTCTGGATTTGC
>JASFGJ010000439.1:0-4290 GCA_050123815.1 Desulfobacteraceae bacterium | reverse complement strand
ATATGTCCGGCTCAAGGTCGTTATGGATGCGGCAGGATGGCCTGAAGCCCGGTGCAGTTTCCGGAACCAGTCGGCGAAGGCGGCCTGTTCGGCGGCCCCCAAACCTGCGTCCGCTTTTCTTTTCATGAAGAGCACTGTGGGCGCATGGCGTGGGTCTATCCACACGTCTGCCGGTAAAATTTCAGGCAATCCGGATTTGAAGGTCGCCAGGTCACTGTTGTTGCAAATTAGCCACAGCGCTTTGTAATTGCGGGTAAGCAGCATGTGATGGAGATCCGTCCGGAGCCGGGCGGTTTTGGACCAACGCAGACAGCTGAAGCCTTTTTCCAGGATTACCCGCTTCAGGCATGTGTTGCAGTCAATGCAAATTCGGATGTCGCCCGTCGGGCTGCGGGATTTATCGATCCAGCGGGGATCGACCCGCAACGGCCGCCCCAATCCGATGAGATCCGATGTCCTGCGGCCCAACAACTCATCGGCCAGCGCCGGCGCTAAGACTCGACCGGAAATGATAGTGGGAATGGTGACGGCGCGCGTCAGCGCTGTCATCTCTTTACGTAAATATGCGCGTTGGGCCATTCTCTTTGCCACCGAAGGCCTGAAAATAGAATTGAAAGTGCCGGCGGCCGCCGAAAGGTAGGCGATGCCGGCTGCTTGAAGCTGTTTGGCGAACACCAGGGACTCCTGCAGATCGATGCCGCCTGGGACCCATTCATTGAGCAGCAGCCGAAAGCCCAGCGGCACCGTTGCGGGCAGGGCCTGTTTTATCTCACGCACGACGCTCAACGGAAAGGTCATGCGGTTTTCCAGGCTGCCGCCGAAACCGGTTTTCAGCTTGTTGGTGGCTGGTGAAAGAAACTCGCAAAGAAGATAGCCGTTGGCTCCGTGAAGCTCGATCATATCGAACCCGGCCTTGTGGGCACGCCTCGCAGCCTCTCGGAATTTGGCGATCAATATGTCGATCTCTTTGCCGCTCATGGCCCGTTTCCAGGAGGCGAACTGCTTCAAGAAAAAGCCGGTGAGTTGGAAGCGCCGCTCAAAGGGAAAGGAGTTGATAAAATCTTTGAGTGCCGACAGATTGTAAGTCAAGTTGGATGTATCGGCCGGTGATACCAGGCGGGGCTGCGGCGTTTTAGCAAATCTTCCGGCATGATTGAGCTGAAGGCAGGCCAGCGCTCCCTGTCGCCGGATGTCTCGTGCCAACGCTGCCAAGCCTGGAATATACCTGTCCGCGTCGATCCGCAGGTTGTGGATCGAGGTGACCCCGTCAGTCGCCACGGCCACGTTGGCCACCACCACCATGGCTACCCCGGTAGCGGCCAGCATGGAATAGTGAGATCGCAGCAGGGGGCTGACACTGCCGTCCGGATAGGCATAACCGGTAAAGACCGGCAGGGCAACCAGCCGGTTCTTAAGCCGGTGAGAGCCCATCGGCAGGGGGGTATGGATCGTTGGTTCGGCCGTCATCCCAGCAGATCCTTATGGTGATGCAGTGGACCGGGCGGCATGGTGCGCCATACGGTTGACCAGTAAAAGATTGAACAGGCGGATCAGGTTGAAATAGACCGGGCCGGTCCAGTGTTTATAGCGAACGACCGTGACAATGTAGAAGCGTCTGCGGCGCCCCTGCAGCGGTCTTGCCACCACCGCCAGGTCTGCATCAAGATGCCTGTCGCGAGGGCAACCGGCGATCCAAAAGCGATCTTTTTTAACCCGCCGGACAGTGAAAAACCACACCGTACCGCATGGCAGCATGGGAAATTCCTTAGGAATCCACTCCTGCATATTCGGCAGGTCATCCTGTCTGAAACCCAGCAGGCGCACTAATGGGGCTCGAATACGATATAGCAGCCGGATCAGGGCAGGCCGATAGGAAAAGATTTTGATAAGGAAGTGCTCCAGGTCGTCCTCGGTGTTCACGGTTTTAACGCCCACGTAGTCTGCGGCGGCTAGCAGTTTTTTGATTTCTTCGATGCTTTCCAGATAATCCATCGTTTTATCCGGTTTTGCTATAGGCTCTAAGATAATTAATTTGGACTGCGTTATCAGTCGTCGCGGTATTCCAATACAGCTTCCTCCCTCTATCCTTGCCAAATTAATTATCTTAAAGCCTATATAAAGTCGGCATTGGCGTTCTGATCTTTCTATCCATAATAATACGTAATTTAAGCCTGATTCTATCTTTTTTTTATCTTCAGACACAAAGCGCGCAATACAACGAAATACAAAGGCATTACAACGAACCTTAAAGTATTTTCAAAAACGGCCAATAGTAAGGATGACAGCTTTTCCCGGGCAACATGCCCTGAGTCGGGTCAAGATGGGAATACAACTTGAATGGGTAAGATCGTGCAATGAAACTGCCGTGAAGGAGTGGGCCATGATGGATGGATTGCGGATTAAAACCAAGCTATTAGCTGTATTTTTTTTGGTTAGTTTGTTGCCCTTGGGCTTTGTAACCCTCATGTCGCTGAACAAAGCCGGCAAGGCCCTTGAAGATGAAACCCGGGCCAAGTTTGCCGCCGTCCAGGAGATCAAAAAGAACCACGTTGAAAGCTATTTTAGGCAGCTCAAGAGGGCCTTGAAGATAGCAAGCGACGATCCATATGTTCAAAATGCATTAATGGCTTTTAACAGCGCCTTCAATGCCAATGGCAAAACCATTGACAATGATGAATACCGTGATCGTATCGAAGTGTATGATCCGCATATGAAGGATATTGTGGATGACAACGGCTGGAACGATCTTTTCCTGATCTATCTCAATGGTGCCGTAGTTTATACAGTGGCTAAGGAGTCGGACCTCGGGATGGTCATTCCGCAAAGCAGCCTCAGAGATTCCGGCTTGGGAAAGGCCTTCCGGGCTATTAAGGGTGCCGGCAAAGATGCCATTGTTACAGCCGACTTCGAGCCATATGCGCCTTCCAGAGGTGCCCATGCGGCTTTTATGATGGCGAAGATGAAGACCCAAAGCGGTCAGGTCCTTGGCTATATCGCCCTGCGGATTCCTGACAGTCAGATCAATGCCATCATTCAGCAGCGCACCGGCCTGGGCAAAACCGGAGAATCCTACCTCGTAGGCCGCCTGAGCGATAAAACCAGTCTGCGCAGCAATCAGGTGGTCAAGGAGGGGAAAATCGGCGATGCCAAGTCAGATAAATACATCGAGATGGCCCTCGAGGGCAAATCGGGCGCGGCGGTGAAAACGGACGGCACCGGCGTAAAGGAGTTCGTACGTTATGATCCGCTCCGCATTGAAGGGCTCAACTGGTGCATGATCACAACCGCCGCCGTGGATGAGATGCTGAGTCCCGTACACGCGTTGCGCAACAGCACCCTGTGGATCATTGCCTTTGTAATCGGCGCCATCGTGGCCCTGGCTTTGTGGGTAACAGGCAAAATAACCAAACCCATCAACGCAGCCGTGAGCATGCTAAAGGATATCGCCGAGGGTGAAGGCGATTTGACCAAACGTCTATCGTTCAGCAGCCGGGATGAGATCGGCGATATGGGCAGATGGTTCAATGTATTTATGGAAAAGCTGCAGACATTGATCGGGGAGATCGCACAGAACACCGGCACCTTGAATGATGCCTCCACCAGCCTTTCCGCCATTTCATCCCAGTTGTCCGACAGTACGGAGTCCATGTCAGGCCGCTCGAACAGCGTGGCCGGTGCCGCCGAAGAGATGAGCGCCACGATGACCTCAGTGGCTGCGGCCAGCGAGCAGGCCGCCACCAATGTGGATATGGTGGCGTCGGCCACCGAGGAGATGACCTCCACAGTGCAGGAGATTGCGCAAAATTCGGAAAAGGCGCGCACCATCACCGAGTCGGCCGTGACCCAGGCCGGCAGCGCTTCCCAAAAAGTCGGAGAACTGGGGCGGGCGGCCAACGAGATCAGTAACGTCACCGAGGTGATCACCGAAATATCCGAGCAAACGAACCTGCTGGCCCTCAACGCCACCATCGAGGCGGCCCGGGCCGGCGAAGCCGGAAAGGGATTTGCCGTCGTGGCCAATGAGATCAAGGAGCTGGCCAAGCAGACCGCCCAGGCCACGCAGGAGATCAAAGCCAAGATTGACGGGATTCAAGGTTCCACAGCCGACACGGTGACCCAGATCGAACAGGTTACCGCCGTGATCAATGAGGTCAATGAGATCGTCAGCACCATTGCCACGGCCGTAGAGGAGCAGGCCGTTACCAGCCGGGAAATTACCAGCAATGTCTCCCAAGCCTCCCGGGGCATTCAGGAAGTAAACGAAAATGTGAGTCAGAGCTCGGCCGTGGC
>JASFGJ010000438.1:0-4302 GCA_050123815.1 Desulfobacteraceae bacterium | reverse complement strand
CAACTCAACTGCTACCGCTTCGGCTTCTGCGTAGTTGGCGGCTGCAACCGCGGTCAATTCAACTTGCGGTGTGATCACCGTTTGCCGGTCTTTTTGGGGATCAACATCCGGAGCTAAAAATATAAACGCTGCTTTTAGAGTCATCTTTTCACCTTTCGAAGCTTTTGAAACCACTTCTATGTTAGTCATTGTTCAGTTCTTCAATCGACTTTTCAGGGTTAATTGATTCTTCACGTCTTCCGGTGCAAGAATTTTATTCTGCATAGCCAATGTCATGGTGCGATCCACATCCACGACCACCGGCCCCTCTGCCGCAAAGCGAATGGTCGCCTGCTGTTCGCTTTTAATTTCCACTTCGCGTTCACCATCCAGAGCGACCACACAAGGGGTGCAGACAAGCGCCACCTCGGCGCCGGGTGTCATCAATCGAACATTTTCTACGGACACGGTCTCAAAGACTCCGGGCGCCACAGGCGCCGTAACCGTTTGGCCGCTTGGGCCCAATTCAAGAACCATACTGAACGGGTCGTCCGGAGCGATGGCGTGGAGCATTCCACCGATGGAAGAGAAACCGATATTTGCCGGGCTGCAGCGGTTCAGGAAAATCTGTTTGATCTTTTCCATTTTCCACACGGCGCGTGATCCGATGAAAAGATCGTCGCATACCACGGCGTCGACGATCGCCACGTCGGTGAACTCTCCTTCAACGACGACTTCCAGCCGCGTGGAGACAAAGGTGCCCTCTTCGCGGGCGACTTTCCCGGTGGCGATCAATCCGGCGGCCAACCCGGCAATCGTGCCTTCAATCATATAGGGAAATACGTTATTCGTACCGGTCGAAACCGGGAGAATAGGGAGATGGCTTGTGCCCTTGGCAACCACGCGATTGGTCCCGTCACCGCCCAGGGTGATAATGCAACCGGCGCCCATTTTTTCCAGCATCTCGGCCGCGTACATGGAGTCTCTTTGATCCGCCTTTGCGTCAAACACCAACGCTGAGACCTCCATATCGATATTCAGCGCATCCAGCGCCCGTTCCACGATGCCGTAGTAATCGGGCATGTAGTAAATCTGCCGTACGCCTGACGACTCCAGCCCCAGCAGGATGCGCCGCACGATTCGGACCTTCTCCTGATTGTTGAAAACACTGCCGTAGGCAACCAATCTGCGAATGTCGGTGCCCGAGGCGGGATTGGCGATAATACCGACCATTTTCATTCGATTAAACCACTTCTAAAGTAGGGCCGACGCACGCTGATCCGATCCCGGATCCGGCGCGTCGGCCGAGGGTTATGATTCAACCAGAATTTTTATGTTAGACTCCCGGTTTTTAAGCAGTTCATCAAAGCCGTTTTCAACAATATCATCCAGCTTGATTTTGCCGGTGATCAGGGGCTCGGCCTTGATGCGACCGTCGGCCAGCAGGGCGATGGCGCTGTCGAATTCGCCGTAGTAGGCCAACGATCCGACAATCTCTTTTTCCTGGAAAACCAAATCGTTGTAATTTATCTCGCCCGGTTTTTCGAAAATGCCCACCACCACGATTCTCCCGCCGCGTTTGGCACACTGGATGCCGGTATTGACCGTCGCGGCTTTGCCGATGCACTCGATGGCCACATCCACGCCTTGCCCGTCGGTCTGGTCCTGAATTTCGGCGGCCACATCCGTCTGTGTGGGGTCCAGAACGGTGGCTCCCAGTCCTTTTGCTTTTTCTTTGCGGTCGTTGGAAATTTCGATGGCAAAGACTTTGCTCGCGCCGGCGGCCCGGGCCGCCTGGATGGTCACCAACCCGATGGTGCCCGCCCCCACAACGGCAACGGTGTCGCCTTGCAGCAATTTTCCCTGCCGGATTGCGTGAATGCCTACCGCCAGCGGTTCGACCAGGGCGCCGGCCTCGTTGGAGATCTCGGGAAGCAGTTTATAACAGGTATAGGCGGGCACATTGACATATTCGGCAAAGGAGCCGTCGGCCATCAGGCCGGTAAAGGCCAATTTTTCACAAACGCTGTAGCGGTTCACCTTGCACATGTAGCACTCGCCGCAATGCTGCGCGGCGTCCGGCGCCACGCGGTCGCCCACACCCACATTGGCCACCCCCTCGCCGATCTCCACAATTTCACCACTGAATTCGTGGCCCAGAATCAGGGGCGCTTTCCTGCCGGTCAACGGGTGGAGTTCCTCGGTGGGTATGAAAATCGGCCCGGCATCGTATTCATGCAGGTCGGACCCGCAGATACCGGTCTGGTAGACTTTGATTTTGACCTCGCCTTTACCGGGGGGAGGGGGCTCGGGAACATTTTCTACTCTGACATCCTTTTTACCGTGCCATACTGCTGCTCTCATCTTGTCTCTCCTTCTTGTTAGTGTGTGTGCTTTGTTAAATCACTTTGAAGATTTCTTGGCGGCTGACCCCTCTACTACCTGGTCTTGATTGCCGACCATCAGGCAATCGCCAAGCTGAGGGATGCTAGGCCTCTTTTTTTATCAACCCATAACAACCGAAATAAACCACATAAATTAATAAGATCAGGTTCAGAAGGTCGACCCAGGTCAACGGATCGCCGCCAAATCCCGGAACGATTGTCGCTTCATTCAGGATTTCTATGGCAAACCATTTCATGTAGACGACAAAGGCGCCGATTCCCAATCCCCAGGTAATGATGAATCTCACAACGCGGTTCATGGCCGGACTCAGCGACGTGGGTGCATTGCCACAGCACAGCGCCCAAAAAAGCAGCATGTTGACAATCCAGACGCCGAGCTGTGCGGGCCAGAGGTTGATGGCAGGGCCGATTTTCTCCAGGGCCTGGGCCGGTAACAGGACATTCTTCAAAAGAGCCAGCAGAATAAAGTAGACAACGGTACCCAACACGAAGTTACCGAAAAACGCGGCGAGGGCCCTTCCTGCCCGGGTTTTGAAAGTACAGTACGGCCAGAGGTCGAGAATCAGGACGGTGGTCAACCAGGCGGTAATCACCGAATAGAACCAGCCGATTGCCGTGGGAAGCGACATGATCACCCTGGCCGGGTCGGCCCAGCTTGCCAGGCATGGATAGATTAAGACCGCGTAACCGACAACCGTCAGGAAGAATCCGGTAATCATTTGCGCTAAGCCGACCATGGGTTGCTCCATCCCGGCATCGGTCCACGGCCATCCGTCCATGCTGTTGGCCACCACGCCGAACCCGTAAAATCCGATCAGAACGATGAGACCCGCGGCGCCGTGCCCGGCGTACTGGGTTGGGCTGAACGCCGGGTCCAGGCGGCCATAGCCGTAGATCAGGAGCATGGGGATGGCAATGCCGAGGGCCAGGGTTACCAGGGTGACGACAATGCCCCCCATGGGTTGGCTCAGCTTGCTGAAGCCATGCATTCCAAGGTTGAAACCAATGAAAACAACTACCAGAATAGCCCAGAACAGATACGCGCCAAAAGGCTGGGGATAAAACTTCCAGATACCGGTTTGCGGGTCCGCAAACAGTCTCCACACCACGAAACTTATTCCATGAATAACGATAAAACTCGCAATGGCAAAACCGACTGCATTCAATTGCACACCGAACGGCTTTGCGGCGACAGTAGCGTTTATGCTGGTTGTTTCGCCTGAACTTGGCATTATTCCTCCCTATAGTGTAGAAAAATAGCTATCCCCCTTGCGACCAGGGAGCAATCACTCCATCACCTTCTCGACCGCCGCTATAAGTTCTTCTTCACTGGGTATGTAGGCCTTCTCCAACGGTGGAGAAAAGGGAACCGGGCAATACGGTGCGGCCACCCGCAAAATAGGTGCGTCCAGGTAATCAAAGGCCTCTTCAGCCACCTGGGCGGCGATTTCGGCCCCCGATCCGGCGAATTTAACCTCCTCGTGCAGAATCACCAGCCGGTGGGTCTTTTCTACCGATGCGATAATGGTCTTCATATCCAGCGGATAGAGCGTCCGCGGATCCACCACCTCCACGCTGACCCCGTCTTCGGCCAACTTTTCGGCCGCACCCAGGGCGGTATGCACCATATTGGCCGTCGCCACTACGGTGACATCCGAGCCTTCGCGCTTGATATCGGCCTGGCCAAAGGGGATGGTGTACTCCCCTTCAGGGACCTCTCCTTCCATGGCATAAAGCACTTTGTGCTCCAGGAAAACCACTGGATTGTCGTCGCGGATCGCTTGGATCAGAAGCCCCTTGGCATCGTAGGGCGTGCTGGGCATGACCACCTTTAAGCCCGGTAGATGCATAAACAAGGCTTCCAGACATTGGGAGTGCTGGGCGGCGGCCCCGATACCGGCGCCGCAGGCGGTGCGCA
>JASFGJ010000437.1:0-4305 GCA_050123815.1 Desulfobacteraceae bacterium | reverse complement strand
TAGGAAAAGATCTGATCAAGTTGATTTTCTTAAAATCGCCTGTAAAATCCTGCTCTGAATTTAGATACATGGCCATCTCACCTTTTATTTTTTTGTTAAACCGCCTCTTTTTCTTGCGCTATAAACGCATACAAAGGTCGACATGTCGCCCTATCGGCTGTCATCAAGACAAACCGGGTCTTCTTCCAATTTGAAACCAAATGGTTCCCCTGCTGCTGCTTTATAAATTTTTTTCTGTTCATCACTGAACAGGCTATATACTTTACTGTTCAAGCTTTGTAATAACTGCTGCATCTGTTTTTGTTTTGTTCCAACGTGCGGCGTTTGTGTTCCCGCTGTTTGTTGATTTTCTTTCTTATGCAAAGTGTAAACCTGATCGCTTTTGGCCGCCAGCGCAGCTAGGATTGTATTTATTTCTTTTGCTTGTCGATCTGTAATTTTCAGAATTGAAGCCAACTTTGGGTCATTCACGACAGAACACGGCCCGTGCAGTTGCAATAAAAGTTGGCGCAGGCGCTTAAGTTGAGTTGGATTTAAAATTCTCCCCATACCGTTACGAGCCGCATCAATGTGTCGTTGGATAGTGTTTCGGGATTTATGATCATTTTGATAGGACAATTCTCTCAATTCGGACCGAAACAGCGGCTCCATCTTTCGAAATTGACTCAACTGTTTTCGTGTAATTCCGAGCTCTTTCCGGACACCTTTGCTGCAGACAATCAAATGAAACGGATCAGCAAAAGGAATCTGAATCCATCCAACCCTATTCATATTCTTTCCCGGAGGAAGATTTTCGTCCCTCGCAGCACCAAGTGCGTGACCTATCATTAACTTTATTAACAAAAAAATAATTAGCGCGTTTTTCAAGATGACGATTTTGGTTTGGCAATTTTTCATTTTCTCAATCTTCTGCTTTCGATTTGCTGCAGGAAACTATAAGATCAACACGTAGAGAGTATTGGATAACTTTTCTTGTGAACTGAAATACTGCCTGAAATTAAGAGCAATGATTGTGCCATCATCCGCACAACTTCCAGAGCACCCCATGCATTTAAGCTTGCAGGCATCTAAGCGAAAGGTCGAGGTAAGGATGGAATTCATGACGTCTGACCGAAAATCTGACACCGCACAACCGGCGATAGCCAGCATCTACTGAGAGAAACGGTTTCGATTCGGCAACATAGACCATTTGTAAGCTTTTCTGACAGCGTTGACACATCATCCACTAATCGATTGACATGCCGGTGGTGAAATGAGCGCCTTCCTGCCCGAGTGTTTATCCGGAAAGCCCATTTTCCTCCCCCCATTCGGGGGGAGAGGCCAGGTGCCCCGTGGCTCTCTTCTTCAAGGGAAAGGGAATAAATGGACTGACACGATCTTAATAATCACGGTTTAAAATTTTTCTCTTGCATTTCACATATCATATCATCTATAAGACTATATCATTCGTTGTGTCAGCGAAAAATGGACAACATTTTTACGAAAAAAGGGGGGCCTATGGCCAAACGAAATTTAACATTATTAATCTGTTTGTCGGTTTTCAGTTTATTGCTGGCCGCAGGGCCAAGCAACTCCTTGGCCAAGACCATCGTACTGAAATTTGCCCATCCTTATCCACCCATGCATCCCCAGCACAAAGGCGTGCTTGTCCCCTGGGCCCAGAAAATCGAAGAAGCTTCCGGCGGTACCGTCAAGATTAAATTCATTCCCGGCGGCGCTTTGGGCAAACCGGGCCAAGCGTATGCCATGGTTGAAAAAAATGTCGCCGATATCGGTTGGGATATCGCCGATTACAGTCCCGGGCGATTTCCGTTGACCACGGTCATTGAATTGCCTTTTATGGTCCAAACCGCAGAGAAAGCGTCGGTGGCACTGTGGAAAACCTATGAGAAATTCCCCGAATTTCAAAAAGAGTATGCCGATACCAAGCTGTTGATGTTAAGCGCTCACGCCCCGGGATTTTTCGCCACGGTCAAAAAACCGGTGAAAAGCCTGGACGATCTCAAGGGTTTGAAGATCAAAACGGCCAGCAGCTTTACCACCAGTGCACTGCAGTTGTTCGGCGCGGTTCCGGTGACCCAACCGGTCACGGAAACGTATACGTCGCTGGAAAGAGGCGTGCTTGACGGTGTCGCCATGCCGTTCGACGGCATCGTCATTTTTAAACTGAATGAATTGCTGAAGTACTATACCCCGTCGGACTTCTATTCCATGGTTTTCTGGGTGGCCATAAACAAGAAAAAATTTGAGTCTTTGCCCGGCAATGTGCAAAAAATCATCGAAGAGAACAGCGGCCTGTCGTTATCCAGGGCGCATGGAAAATCCTTTGATCAAACCTACGCGTCAATGAAGCAGATTTGCCTGAAAACCGGCATGCAGGAAGTCACCTTCCCGGACAGTGAAATGCAAAAGCTCATCAAACTCACCGAGCCGCTGAAGGATCAATGGGTCAAAGATATGGAAGCCAAAGGGCTTCCCGGCAAGGCTGTCTTGGAAGCGGCCACGCGCTTTTCCAATGAATAGACGACCAGCGGCATCGATTTCAGTGGCCTGAAATCGATGCCGGCAAGTATGCTTTGCACGGCAGCAGAGTATCCGAGCAGGGAGGATACTCTGCGCGGCCGCGCAGGAGAAGGAATTCAGCACCATGGCAACGCCATCCGGGGTGAAAAAGAGGCGATCGTTTAGCACCTACCTCTCTTATATCGGCAATTTTGCTCTTGCGGCCATGATGCTGCTGGCCACTGTGGATGTGATCGGGCGCTACTTTTTCAATGCGCCGGTCTTGGGCGCCTACGAAGTTACGGAATACCTCATGCTGATTATGGTGTTTTCATTCCTGGCCCTGGCCCAGTCGGCAAAGGTCCACATCAGCGTCGATATTGTTTTCAACCGCCTGCCCGCCCGGCTTCAACCTGTGCTGGAGCGCCTGAACCACTTGATCTGCCTGCTGATGATGATCCTGGTCTGCTGGATGAGCATCCAGCGGATATGGGAACTCAGAAGGACCGGAGAGCAATCGCTGCTCTTAAAAATCCCCGATTATCCGTTTGCAATCTTTCTGGTGATCGGTTGCCTGGCATTTTCTATTGAATTTTTCAAAGATGTTTTCAGATCGACGCACAGCGATGCGCAGCGTGGAGAGTCATGAGTTCGGAATTAATCGGCCTGATAGGCATTTTAGCGCTTTTCGGCCTGCTGGCCATGCGGATCTATATCGGCATGGCCATGATGGTGGTGGGTTTTATCGGCAGCGCATATCTCATCGGATGGGGCCCGGCGACCGACCTGCTGGGGCTGCTGCCCATGAACGAAAGCAAATCCTACAACCTGAGCGTTATCCCTTTGTTCATTTTAATGGGGCAATTCGCGTTTATATCCGGCATCAGTACGGATATCTACCATACGGTCTACAACTGGATGGGCCACCTGCGCGGCGGGTTGGCCATGGCCACCGTGCTGGCATGCGCGTTTTTTGCCGCCGTTAGCGGTTCATCCCTGGCCACCGGCGCCACCATGGGCATGGTGGCCATACCGGAGATGCTCAAATATAAGTACGATCCCCGCCTTGCCACCGGCTGCGTGGCGGCCGGAGGAACGCTGGGCATTTTGATCCCGCCCAGCATCGGGTTCGTGATCTACGGTATCCTGACCGAGCAATCCATCGGCAAGCTGCTGATGGCCGGGTTGCTGCCGGGGGCCTTGTTGAGCGGGCTGTTCATTCTGGCCATCATCATCCAGTGCATCATCAAACCGGAGTTGGGCCCTCCGGGCCCGACAACCAGTTGGCTGGTGAGGATAAAATCGCTGTCCGGCACCTGGGGCATGCTGCTGCTGTTCGTCGTGGTGATCGGTGGGATCTATACCGGTATTTTCACTCCCACGGAAGCGGCGGGAATCGGCGCCTTCGGCGCGCTTTGCATTGCACTGGTCAAGCGCAAGCTGACCCTGTCCGGTTTCACACAGTGTTTGTCGGAAACCGGCAAGATGACGGCCTTTATATTTTTAATCATCATCGGTGCCAGCGTATTCTCCTATTTTCTGGCGTTGACCGGCCTGCCCACCACGCTGAGCGAGTTCATGACCGGCTTGCCGCTGCCGAGAGAGTTGATACTTTTCGCCATCATTGTCGCCTATATGATACTGGGATGCGTGATGGAAGTCTACTCCATCATGATCTTGACCCTGCCCATCATTTTCCCGATCATCCAGGCCCTGGAATTCGATCCCATCTGGTTCGGTGTGATCATGGTCATCGTGCTGGAGATCGGATTGATCACCCCCCCCATCGGGCTCAATGTCTTC
>JASFGJ010000436.1:0-4322 GCA_050123815.1 Desulfobacteraceae bacterium | reverse complement strand
GAAACAGCAGAAAGAAAAAGAGTTGCGCAATTCTTCGGGTGGTAACGATTTTCATGGCGCGTTCAATCTAACCGGATTCAGCGATGAATAGTCGACAGTACCCGCTCCAGCCGCTTGAGCCATGTGAAGGTGGGGCAGATCCCTGGCGCTCTTTCCCAGCAAGGTGGCCCCCAAGGCATCGACGGCAACCGGGTCGGTACCGACAATTAGCGTCAAGGTGGCCTTGAGATCCTCCAATGCCCCGCCGGTCGGACCGTTGCGCATCATGGTCTGTGTGCCGTCGAGAATCACCAGTGTGGGTTTTATCATCATGGCCAGTTCGGCAATGATGCGATGAATCTTTTGATGGAATATGTTCCGGCGTCCGCCGAGCAAGCCGTACCAGTTCTTGATGGTCAACGACGCACCGCTGCGGTGGTGATCTTTGACCGGCGCCAGCCCGATGACTTTGTCCGCCCGCGTCAACGGATCGCCAAGCACCGGCCAGTCCCGCAGCAGTTCACCTTGCGGCAAGGAAAAGGGTTGGAAGCGGCGCGGCACCGGCAATACGACCTTTGCGCCGGCCTTGACAGCCGCGGGACCGATTCCCGACAAGGCAAAGCAACTGGCCGGATCATTGATGGGATTATCCGAGACCAATACCTGGCCGGCGCCGGCGTCATAGCAGAGCCGCACCACGGCGGCCACCAAATCGGGATGCGTGGTTGCTCCAAGAATGGGCGGTGTGGCGAAAGCGGCATTGACCTTGAGCAATACCCGCTCACCGGGTTTGATAAAAGCGGTCATGCCGCCAAGGGCTTTCACAGCCAAGTCGACCGTTTTCGAGCGGTCCGCGCCGTGAGCAACGGCCAGCGATGCGGCCGGAGGGGTTACGGAATAATCAGGCAGCACAAGATTCTGTCCTGCCGGGAGTTGATTAACCGGGCCCTTGCGGTCCCAGAACGCCAGCCCCAATGCACCGGCACCCGCGGCCATCAGGGTCGACCGCATCAAGCGAAGCAAAAATTGCCGTCTCCCGGCCACGGGCTGTGTTGTCATTGGGACGGCTCCTCGATCATGCGTTTGAGTCGAACGGCCAGGTCAAGGCCGAACGCCAGGCTGCTGGCTTCATGCACCCCGATGAGGTATGCGCCGTGAACCATTGCAATCTCATAACTGTCTAAGATGGTAACCATCCGAGCACCCGGCAGGGACGCCGGCACCGCCAGTTCCTCTCCGCCGTAATCCATCCAATAGCGATGAAACGCATCGGCCAGTTCGGCGGCATTTTGGGCCGATGGGCGTTGGGAGACAAAGGCCGTGGCCTCTGCCTGATCATCTTCATATCGGGCCGTAAAGACCCAATCCAGCCGATCCAACCCGAAGGCGCTGTTGGCGATCAAGGTTTGGCTGTGGGGCACCAGGCCGTCCGAAGGGAATCGGCTCAGCGCTTCAAGCGGCCGGGTATCCGGCTGCCAGGAGGCCACAAATGACCGGCCCAGTGCCTCCATTTGGACCTGCAGCTGCGGATCCACCTCCGCTGCGATGATCTCCACGTAGTAGCGCCCATGGACAAAGAACAACCCGTTGCTTGCCTGATAAGCGTAAGGCGTCAGCCCGAACGGATCGATATTGCTTCGCCGCTGGGCGCTGAAGACCGCGAATGCGCCGCGAAGCTGGCCCATATCGTAGATGAAACGCTCCATCCATTTTTCAGGTTGCCCAACGAGCCCGAAACGTTGACTTTGCATACGCCGAAAACCGGCAGCCAGGTAAAGTTCGGCTTTGCCGTCAATCTTATCGGATAAAGTATCGGGTTGATAGTTCTCGGTTGGCGAAAGCGCTTCAAGACCCGGAACGGAATGGTCGCCCATTGCATGGAACGCATCTTTTGGGCGGTCGACACCAGGCTCATTCGTCGGTTGTGGCTGAAGTCGCCACGATGCCGGATCATAGCGTGACTGCAACCACAGCATTGCCACTACGATCAGCATCAGCACACCCAGCAAGAGGATACTTAACCGTTTCTCCTGCAATGAGGGGTGTTTATCTTTTGTTTGGTTTATGCTCATGCTTAAATCGGGATCGAAATCGCTATCGGGATCGCTATCGAAATCGAAAAGAGCTATCATACCAACATGTTCGATCCCGATAGCGATCCCGAAAAGAGATTTGAAAGCATCAAACGCGTAAATTAATCACATTGAATTGTTAACTGGAATCCATCCATAAATACCGTTCTCTTCTCCCCCTTTAGAGGGAGAGGCTGGGTGAGTGGTGTGAGGAAGCTGTATTCGCAATACCGCGACGACCGATAACGCAGTCCAAAAACATTATCTTAACGTCTATAGACTTTAATTGGATTTGCTGGCAAATAAACACGAAACCCGGTTGCGTCCCGACTGTTTGGATAGGTACATGGCCTTATCGGCCCGCTGGACGAAGATGGCCACTTCCTCTTGCTGGTAGTATTCCGTCACACCAATGCTGATGGTGATGGATCGCGGCTCTTTTTGTTTGTCCGGGTAGAACTTTTCAATCTCCACCGCCGACCGGATACGCTCCGCCACGGTGGCGGCCTCGCCGCCTTCGGTTTCGGGCAAAATAACGGTAAACTCTTCGCCGCCATAGCGATAGGCGGAATCCATTTTTCGAAGGCATGATTTGATCACAAGTCCGAGCCCCACCAGAACCTTGTCGCCCTCAAGGTGGCCGTAGCTGTCGTTGTAATCCTTGAATTGATCGATGTCCAGCAGCAGCAGGCTCAGCGGCCGCTGATAGCGCGATGTACGGTCGATTTCGGCTTTGATCTGATTGTAAAAGTATCGGGAGTTGTAGAGCTTGGTCAGCCCATCGGTTATGGAAAGCCGTTTGAGTTTGTCGAGCATGTGCACACGCTCGAGTGTCAACCGGCGTTCTTTTAGAACCCGCCGCAGCCGCAGCAGCAATTCTTCAAAACGAACCGGCTTAAACACAAAGTCGCTGGCCCCTTTGCTGATCGCTTCCTCATAAGAGTAGTCGCCGCTGTATCCGGTCATGACGATCACGTCAATGTCGTGATTTTTTTTTATACGATCGGTCAGTTCCAGACCGTCCATGCCGGGAAGCATGATGTCGGTGATCACGACATCGACATTTTTGCCATCGAGCATTGCGAGGGCTTCTTCCGCACTCGTGGCCACTGAGGAGCGATAGCCCGACATATCGACGAACTCGTGCATCGAATCACGAATGGCGGCATCGTCATCCACAATCAGGATATGGGCGTCGGCCTGGCTTTTGCCGTCGCTTTTTTCAGGCTTATCTTTATCGGTTGACACTTTTCACAACAATTTGATAGTAAAGTAAATTTCGACAATTATGGAGATTTATATCCCTTTAAGGGGGTTAAGTCAACCAGCTTTTAGGTTCTGCTTGCCGCACCAGGCGGTTAATACCTGTCGCGCGGCAGTCAGTTTCCTGAGATCAAACAACGACGATAATGCCAAATCGGCATTTTCCCAATGCGATATAACAATCGCGATTTGTATAAACTATGAAACATATTCGCAACTTTAGTATTATCGCCCACATCGATCACGGCAAATCAACCCTGTCGGATCGCATGATCCAGACCACGGAAATCGTATCCGATCGCGATTTCAAGGATCAGATACTGGACAGCATGGAGATCGAGCGCGAGCGGGGCATCACCATCAAAAGTCAGACGGTGTGTCTGCCCTACAATGCCGACGATGGCAATACCTACGCCCTGAATTTGATCGACACACCGGGTCATGTAGACTTCACCTACGAGGTGTCGCGCGCCTTGGCTTCCTGCGAAGGGGCCCTTTTGCTGATTGACGCCAGCCAAGGGGTCGAAGCGCAAACCCTGGCCAATTTTCTGCTGGCCATGGAGCATGATCTGGAGATCATTCCGGTCATCAATAAAATCGACCTGCCCTCGGCCGATGTGGACCGTGTCAAATCCCAGATCGATGAAGACCTCGGACTCGATCCCGATTCCGCCATTCTGGCTTCCGCCAAGGAAGGATTGGGAATCGACGACGTGATGGAAGCCGTTGTTTCGCTGCTGCCGCCGCCCGAAGGGGATGTGGACGCACCGCTGAGAGCGCTGATATTCGATTCGCACTACGACCCCTTCCGGGGAACCATCGTCCATTTCCGGGTAGTGGACGGACGCATCAAAGCCGGCGACCGGATTAAATTCATGTCCAACAATGCCGTCTACAAAGTCGAAGAGGTGGGCCTGTTTCAGATTGTACGCAATCCCCGGAAAGAACTGACGGCCGGCCAGGTGGGATATATGATCGCCGGCATTAAAACCGTCAGCGACACCCGCT
>JASFGJ010000435.1:0-4323 GCA_050123815.1 Desulfobacteraceae bacterium | reverse complement strand
AACCAGCCCCCGATTCAACCATCCCTCAATTGCTTCAATCCGCGCCAGAACCGGCGGGTGGGAGTAATTGAGAAACACGTGCAACGGATGCGGCTGCAGGTTGGAGAGATTATCCACAGACAGCCGTTTCAGTGCGGTAACCATTGCCTCTCCTTTTCCACTGGTGCGAATGGAAAATCGGTCGGCAGCATATTCATTGCGTCTTGAAAATGCCTTGACGACCAAGGCCAGCAATCCATCGATAGGTGCATAGAGCATCCCGAAAAAGATCAGTCCTGCGTAAACCGAGACATCATGCACATAAAACGCCTCAAACAGCCCGGGGTTGGAAATAAAGAGCGAAAGCAGATAGAACATCGCGCCGGACTGCACAATGCCGATGGCCATGCCTTTCAGGATGTGCCGCAGTTTGTAATGCCCCATTTCGTGCGCCAGCACAGCCACCAGTTCATCGACCGTGTGCTTCTCAACCAGTGTATCGAAAAGAACAATGCGGCGGTGGCTGCCGAATCCAGTGAAAAAAGCATTCGATTTGGTACTGCGTCTGGAGCCGTCCATCACAAAGATATTGTCCAGACCGAAGTCGATGCTGCGGGCATAGGCCGTGATGGCATCGCGCAGTTCGCCTTGCGGCAGCGGCTCAAAACGATTGAACAGCGGCATGATATAGGTGGGGGCAATGTATTGCATCAGCAACAAGAAACCGGTGGTTGCCAGCCAGCAATACCACCACGCATGCGTTCCGGCATATTGAAAAAAGGCCAGTATGGCCGCCACCAGCGGGGTTCCCAGGAAAAGACCGAGAAGCAGGCCCTTGATTCGATCCTTGACAAAGACCTTCCGGGTTGTCTTGTTAAAGCCGAAACGTGATTCGATCACAAAGGTGGCATAGATGCTCATCGGCAAGCTCAGCAAGCTCTTGAACAGCAGCAAGGCACCGATGTAGATCAAACCGCCTGCAATCTCATGAACCTCCAGCGATCTGACCCGGCCGTCCAGCCAGCCGAATCCCCCGCCGAACCAGAAGCCCAGCATAATTATCAGATTGACAATTGACACAAACCAGCCGAAACGTGTCGTGACCCCCAGATAGCGCTGGGATTTCGCATAGCGCTGCGGATCGTACCAGCCCTTGAATTGATCCGGCAGCGTACTTTTGGCCTGCCGCAGGTTCAACATGTCCGATGCGACCCCCAGGGCCTGATCCACAACCAGAACGATAACCAATATAAGTGCGAGTGGATGCAAAATAATATCTAAACCTTTCGCTATCTTTTTGATGCAGCCTTAGGGTTTACCCTGTTGTTGCAGAAGTCTGAGGTGTTCAGCATTAAGCCATCAAGGGCGAAGCCGCGTAGTCGCCTCCTGCGAGCCCTTGATAACGCTGATGCTGAACCCCTCAGGTTTTTGCAACATTTAAAGCGGGCGTCGGCGGCAACTGCTCGATAAACGTTGCAATGGCCCGAAAGACGCGTTCAGATCCAGGACCGCGCAAGATGCCATGGCGCTTGTAATTGAACAGCAAATATTGCTTGTCTTCCGTTCCGAGCAATTGGAAGATGCGCTCGGAGCCTTTGGGATTGACCACGGGGTCCTCCTGGCTTTGAATGACTAACGCCGGTACTTTGATATCGGCCAATTTTGGTTCGACATAGTCCATCAGGCGCTCCAGTTCCCGCACACCGGAAATCGGATTACGCAAATAATTGATATGCGGATTCTCCGGCTGATTTTCAACAAAGTCCATCCGCGCATCATCAAAATGAACGCGCTCCATCAATTTATTCCATGTGTCCACGAAAGGGGCAAACTTTGACGACAGATATTGAAGCCGCAACGGTGTCGAAACGGCAAAAACACCGGCCAGGGAATCAATTCGGGATGCAAGCTCCAGGGCCAGCGCCGCTCCGGTGGAAAAACCGCCGAGCACCACTCGACGACAGCGGTTTCGAATCAGCAGGTAGCCCTGCTCAATCGATCGTATCCATTCCCGGTAGGAACGTTGGGCCAAATCTTCCGGGGCGGTTCCGTGGCCTTTCAAACGCGGCATGTAAATCCAGTAACCCTTTTGATTCAGGAATTCTCCCAGCAATCTGACTTCTTCGGGCGCCGCCATATATCCGTGGCAAATCACGATACCGATCTTGGCGTTTCGGCCCTTCAGCAGAACCGGGGCGCCGATCCGGCGGGGTTTGCTTTCGTCGGCAATTGCATAATCTTTGTAATCGCGTTCGAATTCGCGTTGGGCCGCTTCTTTGAAATGCCAGACAAGCCTGGACCGAATCATACTGGCAGGCATCCAGCTCAAGCGGGATATCTTTTTCTGCAATGCTGTCAGAGGCTCCACTTCATTGGCAATTACCGCCACCGGGTTATCGATGCGAGCCCGGTGAAAATCGAATATTCTGCTGAGCTTGTGCCGACGTCGCATCCAGTCCTGGAAATAGGGCATCAGGACATCGCTCTCACGGGCCACGCTGATGAAATCCCTCAAAAATAGATGCGCATCATCGATCAACAGCGGGATTTGATCCTCACTCAGGTTCCGGTGCAGATGGATCGGCAGATGAGCGGTCTCCTGGGTGATTGCCAGAAAGGCCCTATTTTTGAAGTTCTGCTTCCGGATGCGACTGCGCGGGCTGTGCTTGAGCAACGAGGCAAAAATATGATCATGGTTGACCGTTGTCATTCCATAGATCGCCTCCATGTAACGCTGCATGATCTTAAGGGCCGCATGGCGCATGCTTTTGAGGCACGGCAGTGCATCGTCGAATCCGAAGGTGCGCGGCGATTGCAAGTCTTTAATGATCGGTTTTTTTTGCAGATACGGACCGATATCGATCGGCTCGCCGAATCGAATATCCATGTCAACGCCGGAGAGCAGCATGGCCCCTTCGGTCATCAGTTCCTCGGTAAAACGTTCGGGCAAATCATCCACCAACCGGGCCGCCAGTTGATTGATGATGTTCATCCGGGCGCGCACTGGAAAATAGGTAATGTTTACCGGTACGATAAATGTCCCCAACCGGGATATCTGCTCCAGCGATTCAAGATTGAACATGGGCAGCAATCGCTGGGTTTCCTCGGGGGAGCTATCAGACAGTTTCAACATGCGTTGACGATAAAACTCGGTGCGCAGCGCCAGGAACGCCGCGCCGGTGTGGGGTGGGTGTTTCCCGCCTGCGTATGATACGATATAGCGCCCTTTTTCGACGATCTTCTTGCTCTTGACCATCCGCCCTTCCGGGAAAATGATCCAGCCGGCCTCACCGGTCAGGAGACTTTTGACGATCAGGCGGTCGCGATCGGGATGATCGGTCGAAACGGCCCCGACGGATTGCAAATAACGTCCGAAAGCACCCACAAACAGATCGGACGCAGCCAGGGACCACACCGGCAGGTCGAGCAGTTTATGCAGATAGTACGGCATCATGAAGGTTTCCAGGCGCGTGAAATGGTTGATGACGAATATTTTCGATCCTTGCGGAATATGCTCCTGGCCGTGGAGCGTCACACGTGCCTTGGACAGATTGGACAGGGTTTTTATGGCAAGTCCGGTGGTGCGATATGCAATCGAGTTTATCATATCTATATTATTGACAGTGTATGGTTTTACAATTATGTTAAACAGTTGCTTGTCATGTAATATCACCTCTGGAGGCCGATGTGTATTCAAAAATACTAATACTGAGATTTCCCAAGACCGAAGTTAAAAAACCGATCGTGTGCAATCTGGCCCGTGACTTCGATCTGATTTTCAATATCCTCAATGCCGGAATCCTGCCGCGCAAAGAGGGATTCATGGTCATGGAACTGTCCGGTACCAAAAAGAACTTCAAGGAAGGGGTCAATTACCTCAAAGCCCAAGGTGTTGATGTACAAAACGCCTCCCAGGAAGTCAAACGCAACGATACTATCTGTACCCATTGCGGCTCATGCACGGCCGTTTGCCCCACAGGGGCGCTATACGTGAAACGACCTGAAATGTTGGTGAGTTTCGAGCAGCAAAAGTGCAGTGTCTGCGAACTGTGTGTGCCGACCTGCCCCACCAGGGCCATGGCCGTGAGACCGACCAATCAGGCTTTTTTCTAGATGCGCAGAACAATTGCAGTTGCTCTCAGCGGCGGCATCGACTCGCTGGTCACGGCAGCCATGCTCCAGGAAGGCGGCAACGATCTTATCGGCATTCATTTCGTCAATGGCTATGAAGCCGAATTTGACGATACAGGCGGTCAATCCAACCATCAGACCGATATCACTAACGTCTTGGAACGGGCCCGCACCCGTTTAATCCGCATGACGGACCAGCTTCGAATTCCCATC
>JASFGJ010000434.1:0-4340 GCA_050123815.1 Desulfobacteraceae bacterium | reverse complement strand
AGGCATTGTTGGCTTCACGGCGTTTCAAGCATCAGGTGGTGGCCCACCACTATGTTACCGCAAAGAGCGGCAGCGGTCTTGAACTCGGACAAGCGGTCTCTGGGAAACTGCAGCCCGCACTGCTTCGACTCGGCATCCAGGAGCTCTATGAACACCAGGTCGAGGCGCTCAACGCAATACGGCATTGCATGCACACCATGGTGGCAACGGATACCGCCAGCGGAAAGAGTCTGATTTACAACATGGCGCTGTTTGACGCACTTGTCCGGCAACCGGACGCCAGGGGACTGTATATCTATCCTCTCAAAGCCTTGACGCGCGATCAGTTGGTGATATTCAATCAATGGTGCAGTGCCGTACCGGACATTGCAGCCGCTGCGGCGGTCTATGATGGTGATACGAGCGCTTACCGGCGTAAAAAAATCCGCTCGGCCCCACCCTCGGTTCTGATGACAAATCCCGAAATGGTGCACCTGGCCTTATTGCCCCACCACGCCAAATGGGAAACGTTTTTCAGGAATCTTAAGTTCGTTGTAATTGATGAGATACATGTCTATAAAGGGATACTGGGCGGTCACATGTCCGGGCTGATGAGGCGTTTCCATCGAATTTGCAAGCGCTATCACGCGGACCCCACCTACATTTTCACCTCGGCCACTGTAGCAAATCCTGGCCATCTGGCCGAGCAAATCACCGGCCTGCCGGTCCAGACCATTACCAAAAGCGCGGCTCCCAGAGGCGGGCGGCACATGACCCTGATCAATCCCGAGGGCAGCACCAGTCAAGCGGCAATTCTGCTGCTCAAGGCGGCTTTGGCCCGCAACCTGAGAACCATTGTCTATGTCCGCTCGCGTAAGATGGCGGAGTTGATCGCCGTCTGGGTTCAATCCGAAAGCGGTGCGTTAGCGGATAAAATAAGCGTCTATCGTGCCGGCCTGCTTCCTGAAGAGCGCCGAAATATCGAGCAGCGCCTGAAAGATGGCAATTTGCTGGCGGTGGTGACCACCAGCGCTTTGGAGTTGGGGATCGATATCGGAGATCTCGATGTGTGCATCCTGGTCGGTTATCCGGGTTCAATGGTCTCGACCTGGCAGCGCAGCGGAAGAGTCGGGCGCAAAGGACAGGAAGCCGCTGTCATCATGATTGCCGGGCAAGACGCTTTGGATCAGTACTATGTCGCAAACCCAAAAGCGTTTTTCAAAGGTCGGCCGGAACCCGCCATGGTAAATCCGAATAATGAGAAAACACTGGATGCCCATCTGATTTGCGCAGCAGCGGAGTATCCGCTCGCTGGGGATGAACCATGGCTTGAACAAAGTGAAACCGCGCCGGCGGTGGAGCGTTTGGTACGATCGGGTGAGTTGATTCGTACAGCTGACGGCGGACATTTGCATTCGCGCAAACGGCGCCCCCATCTGGATGTCCATCTGCGATCCGCCGGGCAGCGATACCGCATTGTTCATGACGATACCCTTATTGGTGAAATCAATGCCTATCGTCTATACCGGGAGGCACATCCAGGTGCCATCTATTTGCATCGGGGAGGTACGTATCAAGTCGTTTCTGTGGACCAATCGGGCCAGTGTGTCGAGGTCCAACCGGCAAGCGTCGATTATTACACCCGGATCCGTGCCGACAGCGATGTGGCAATACTTGAGATAGAAAATTCAATAATTTATGAAAATTTAAAGGTATACATTGGAAAAGTTAAAGTAACAGATCAAGTAACCGGCTACGAACGTGTGGCCACCGCCACTGGCCGATCTCTGCAGCGAATCCCCCTGGACGTACCAGCGGTTGTCTATTCGACGGATGCCGTGTGGTGGGTCATCGATGCGGCAACCTGCCATGCGGCGGACAGGGCAGGGCATGACTTGCTTGGTACGTTGCATGCCGCGGAGCATGCGATCATCGGCGTGATGCCGATAGTGGTGCTGGCGGACCGAAACGATATCGGCGGACTGGCCACCCCCTGTCACCCGCAAACCGGGTCCGCCACTATCTTCATTTATGACGGGCTTCCCGGTGGAGCTGGATTCAGCCGCATGGGTTTCCAACGCAGGCGGGAGTTGCTGAATCTGGCGCGCGATGCCGTTATCCGATGTCATTGCGATGAGGGATGTCCTGCCTGCATTCATTCGCCCAAATGCGGATCCGGGAACCATCCCATGGACAAAGCCGGCGCCATCAACATGCTCTCCCACATCTCCAGACCCGGAAAATCGATAAAACGAATCGAAACGCCATCTTCCGTGACTCGACCCGGATCGGCAAACGCCGTTTCCCGAACCATCGAGCGGTATGGCGTATTCGATCTGGAAACACAACGTTCCGCCAGTGAAGTGGGCGGCTGGCACCTGGCCCATCGCATGAAGATCAGCTGCGGCGTGGTCTACGATTCCGGAGACGATACCTATGCTGTCTACCATGAAAGCGATGTGCCCAAATTGATAGCGCATTTGCGCCAATTGGGCCTCGTCGTCGGATTCAACAGCAAGCGATTTGACTATCGTGTTTTATCCGGATACAGCGACTTTCCGTTTGAACGACTCCCCAGTCTGGACTTGCTGGAAAAAATCCACAAACAGCTTGGATTTCGACTCTCTTTGAATCACCTTGCAAAGCAGACGCTGCAAGTCGAAAAGGCGGGATCGGGTTTGGACGCCCTGCGCTGGTGGCAGCAGGGACGCCTAGATAAAATTGTTGAATATTGCCGGATGGATGTCAAGATTACGCGTGATCTGTTTCTGTTTGCCCGCGACCAGGGTTACTTGATCTATCGCCAAAAAAACGGCGACCGGATGCGTGTGCCGATAACAGTGTCATAATTCCTGTTTCAGCTTCCGGAAAGCCGCCGATCAAACATCATTCCCACACCGTACTCCTTGCGGCGCATAAAGCGCTCCCTCGCCGGACCGATGATCTGCATTTCAGGGTGCCGGTGCTGGACGTCGATGGCGATGCCCATCTCCTTTGTGCAGCCCGTTGAATAGGTGGCGTCTTTGCCCACCCACTCCGGCGGGATTTTCTGGTCCATAATCTGAAAGGCTGTCACGATGTCGTCGTAGGTCTGAAATCGCCAGATATCAATGCGTCCGGAACGCTGAACAATCTCCCACATGTACATTAAATCGTCGGCATCCATACCGGGTTCGTAATACTCGGATGGATTGATGATAAAGGTTTTTGCCGATTGGGATTTCAGATGATTTACAAATACCGACATGATTTTTTTGGCCATTTGAATTTTGCCTGGAATCGAACCGATGATGCCGCTGTAAAAAATGACGGTCATCCCCTGATCCTGAGATGCTTTCATCTGATCGATGATGTTTTGCGCCTTGGCTTCCAGATCCCGGTGACTGAATTTGATGACCTCCGGATGTCGCGGCTTTCGCAGAATGGAGATCTGTCCGTCATCCAGGGTGGATATGTTGAAGATATCCTGGGTGAACTGAAAATGGGTTTCGAAAAAGCGCCTGCGTTGATCCAGGCCGCGGGAGATGACAAGGTCCACCTCCTTGAAAATACGCGCAAACGTCGTTGAACAGAGCAATAGATTGGTCTTTTCGCTGGTGCCGTCTGAAAGCACCAGAATCTGCACGTCGCCGCGAAGGGTGCGCACCAGTTCGTTTTTGCTCAGTTCGGGGTTGTCAATGACCGCCGCCTGCCCCAAAACCGATTGCAACACTGGATC
Organism: Desulfobacteraceae bacterium; assembly: GCA_050123815.1. Lineage (GTDB taxonomy): Bacteria > Desulfobacterota > Desulfobacteria > Desulfobacterales > Desulfosarcinaceae > JARRKU01. The sequence continues at coordinate 643 of JASFGJ010000434.1, read as the reverse complement.
GTTCAACAGATCATCGATGGTGGTTTTGGTATAAAGAGGGCCCGCTTTGGCGGCGAGGATGACTTTATGCCCATGCGCCACCAGAAAGCGTATCACCATCAGGTCCAGAGTGGTTTCACCGGCTTCGTCGGCCAACCACAGAATCTTTTGTTTTGGTCGATGCCGCTCCCTGAACCCTAAAACGTCGAGCAAAGGGCCAAGCCCATCGCCTTCGAACGGCTGGCTAAAAAGATTCAGATAATCGGCTTTGTCGAAATCCGCGCTCTCGTTTTTCTGCCAAAGCTGCATGGCACACGCCAGGCACAGCAACCGTTTGAACTCCACGGCGGCGATCAGTGACTTGATATCGGCCAACGTATCGGGAGGGCGTTCAAGATCTTGTGCATACACGTGATTTATGGCTTCATGGCACGCGGAGCTGTTGAAAACAGCGAGAGCCAGGGCGTTGCGCCGCGACTTTTCGGCCTGGAAGGGATCATCGATACGGGTGCGCATCAGATAGATACTCATCAAGCGTTTTTCCAACCGCGAGGGGATCATGATTTCATCGCGGGCTTCATGCTGGAACTTCGTTGTGATGAGCGTCTCCAGATACGACTTTTCCCATGAATCCTCAATTTGATGCTCTATCAACGATAGAATA
>JASFGJ010000433.1:0-4343 GCA_050123815.1 Desulfobacteraceae bacterium | reverse complement strand
GTCCTTTACACGAAATTTTACCGCCAGCAGCGCCTCGGAATACTTGGTGGCCATACCGACCAATCCAGTGATCCACATCCAGAACAGCGCGCCGGGACCACCGGCAGCGATGGCCGTGGCCACCCCTGCAATGTTACCGGTGCCCACCGTGGCGGACAGGGCGGTCATAAGGGCTTGAAAATGGGTGATATCACCAGGCTCGTCGGTCTCTTCCTTGCGTTTGATCAGGGCCAGCCAGAGCGAGTGCCATAGCTTGGTGAACTGAACGCCGCGCAACGTAAGGGTGAGCCAGAAACCGGTGCCAACCAGCAAAATCAACATCGGCGGCCCCCATGCAAAAGCCCCGACTTTGCCGACCAGCTCTCCGAATGATTGCAGAAAACTTTCCATATATTCCTCCTAAGTGATTAGAGAAAGGTTATCGGAGCGCATGCCATACCAAGGGCATCCGCAACACCTTGATGGGTTATCTGGCCGGAAACCACATTGGCGCCGCGGAGAATGTCTGGATTCTCCCGCATGGCGGTGGCCCACCCGCGGTTGGCTATCTCAAGCGCATAGGGCAGCGTGGCATTGGTCAACGCCAGGGTAGAGGTGCGCGGCACGGCGCCGGGCATATTGCTCACGGCATAGTGGACGATCCCATCCACCGTATAGATCGGATCCGCATGCGTGGTCTCGCGGGAGGTCTCGAAGCAACCTCCCTGATCAATGGCCACATCCACCAGCACAGCCCCTTTTTCCATGGTGCCCAGCATGTCACGTGTAATCAAGGTCGGCGTTTTACTTCCCGGCACCAGCACGGCCCCGACCACGAGATCGGCCTTGGTGATCAGTTCACGGATGCTGGACGGGCTCGATACCTGCAAAAAGCAGTTGCCCGGCATCACATCGTCCAGATAGCGCAAGCGCTCCAGATCGGTGTCGAGAATATAGACCCGGGCTCCCAGGCCGCAAGCCATTTTGGCAGCATTGAGCCCCACGACGCCGCCACCCAGGATCAGGACCGTGCCCGGATCCACCCCCGGAACACCGCCCAATAAAATCCCGTGCCCCCCCTGGGCCATCTCCAGATACTTGGCGCCCTCCTGGACGGCCATGGGGCCGGCCACTTCACTCATCGGTGTCAGCAGCGGCAGCGCGCCGTTTCCGGTCTGAATGGTTTCGTAGGCAACGGCCACCACGCGGGTTTCCATCAGAACACTTGCGATTTTGCGAGACGAGGCCAGATGCAGGTAGGAGAAGTAGATCTGACCTTCCCGCAGTAGCGCATATTCCTGTGGTTGCGGCTCCTTGACCCGGAGAATCATTTCGCACTGTTCGAATATTTTCGCCGGATCGGTTTCGATTTGCGCGCCTGCTTTGAAATACGCTTCATCGGAAAAACCGCTGTCGTTCCCGGCGGTGCTCTCTATCAGTATGTCATGATCGTTGCGTCGCATGATTTCGACACCTGCAGGAGTCAGCGCCACACGATGTTCTTCGGGCTTGGTCTCTTTTAATATTCCTATTCGCATGATCTCTTCCTTTACCAATGAGATTTGGATTGATTGGGAATGAAGTGATTCATTCCCCCCTGCTTCATGGCAAAAGATCATCCCAGCAATGAATCGATGGGAACATATTCAAGACCGAAGGCTTCCGCTACGCCCTTATAGGTGACTTTGCTTTGGATCACATTGGCTCCCAGCTTGATCTCTTCATTTTCCTGCATGGCGCTTTTCCAGCCTTTGTTGGCGATCTCCACCGCATAAGGCAGTGTGGCATTGGTCAGGGCCATGGTAGAGGTCTTGGGAACCGCTCCAGGCATGTTGGCCACACAATAATGCACCACCCCATCTACAGTGTAGATCGGGTCCGAATGGGTGGTTGCTTTGGAGGTCTCAAAACAGCCGCCCTGATCGATGGCAACATCCACCAACACAGCACCCGGCTTCATGGTCTTGAGCATGTCGCGGGTCACCAGTTTGGGGGCTTTCGCGCCAGGGATCAGAACCGCTCCCACAACCACATCGGCCCTTTGAACCAGCTCTCTGACGGTGGCGGGGCTCGACATCAACATGAAACAATTGGCCGGCATCACATCGCTCAGATAGCGCATCCGATCCAGACTCATGTCCAGAATATAGACTTTGGCTCCCAAACCACAGGCCATTTTGGCCGCATGGGTTCCGACGATACCGCCACCAATGACCACGACCGTTCCCGGATCCACGCCTGGCACACCGCCCAGCAGAACGCCGTGTCCGCCCTGGGCCATCTCCAGATATTTTGCGCCCTGTTGAATCGCCATACGGCCGGCCACTTCACTCATGGGCGTCAACAACGGCAGGGATCCGTCCGGTTTCTGAATGGTTTCGTAGGCGATGTTAATGGATCCGCTGTCAATCAAGGCATGCGTAAGTTTCTCGGCCGCGGCCAGGTGAAGATAGGTGAAAACGATCTGATCTTTACGGATCAAGCCGTATTCGGACGGCAGGGGCTCTTTGACGTGCATGACCATTTCGGCGCGCTGGAAAATCTCCTCTGGCGTATCCACGATCTCGGCTCCGGCGGAGATATAGGCCGCATCTTCAAAGCCACTGCCGCTGCCGGCTGCTTTTTCGACCAGGATATCGTGGCCGTTCTGCTTCATTACTTCGACTCCTGCCGGTGTCATTGAGACCCGATTTTCTTCTGATTTGATCTCTTTTAAAATTCCTACCAGCATCACTTCCTCCTTTGTTGACAGTGCCGGGTTTGCAACCGGCGATAATGGTTAAGCTATTGACCTGCTGGTTCCAGCCTATACTTTGAGACACTTCATGACCAATGTTGGTGGTTTTACTATCGGTACTGCCATCTGCGAACCCGACAATGGAAATGGTGTTGTTGTTATATTTGGATCAGGACGACAGTAATGATTGGTAGTGCAAGAGGGTTGCCAACTTTGCGTAAACGGAAGATTTGATCGGTATCAGAAGCTGGAAAACCAGTGAATGAATCGGCTAAAGTGCTGGAAACTAATTATCTTCCCGCACTTGAGATTAATGAAAAAAAGTTTCCATATGTACATTGTCGATGCAATATTATAACCAAGTTACCGTGCCCATGCAGTTCAATTGGTAACTATACCTACCTATTTTCAATAAGACCCAACATAACATCCCAATTTATTAATATTTTCAAGTATGGTAAGAAATGTTTCCGCGTGGTTCAATTTCGTTCCAACCATTACCGGCCTCAACAGGACCAAATAGCGGGCAGCCTTTTAGCTCTATTCGCGAAGTCGCATTTTAATACGGAAAACCTTGCCGACGCGCGCATGTACCTCTATCCGCGAAATTAGCGGACAACCGGGTTTTTTTACGGGAGCCTGATGGGCAATTGCAAATGGCGCAGCGGCGGTTTACACCGCCGCTGCGCGTTGTTGTGCCGCTTCAGCGGCCCCCCAAGCTAAGGCGTTATGGTGCCGTCCGTACCCGGTGTCTCTCCCGAACCACCGGCAACATCAAGCGTAGCGGTCTGGTCCGGCGTATCGACATCGACAAAGGTGATGGCTCCGCCATTGCCGCCAATGGAACCGACCAGGGATGGATCGCTATCGCCCCCGGAAGCGCTGATGTCGCCGCTGTTGACGACCTGCACCGAACCCAGGCGCACAGTCGTGCTTCCGTCACCGCCCCGGGCCTCCCCGCTGCCGCCATCGGCCTCGATATTTCCGGTGTTGAAGACAGATCCCTGAAGAGACTCCAGATTGAGCGTCACGGCACCGCCGTGCCCGAAGCCGGTTGTCAGGGTATCATCGTCTACCATGTCGCTGCCCCCCCTGCTGATCAGGGCCGCATCGTTGTTGACGTCATTGGTGGTTCGCAATTCAATTATACCGCCGTTATCCCCAGGGTAGGCGGTCAACGCAAGGCTGTCGCCTCCGGAACAGTCGATGGTTCCGCTGTTGGTTATCTGCTCGGCCGAGACGCTGACTTCAGTGGTCTCCACATCCCCCTGAAGTGTGACGCTGCCCCCTGCCCCGCCGACCGCCGGCAACACCGTCGCATCGGTTGCAACGCTTCCGCCGCGTGCTGTCAGGGCGGCCTCGTTGATCACATCGCCGCTGGGATCATCGACAAAGACTGCGCCGCCGCTATCCCATCGATCGCCGTTATTTTCGATAAGGAGCATGCCGCCGGAACCGCCGGTGTTGCCGGTATCACCGCTGACGTCCAGGGCCGCATATCCCACCAGGGAAAGCCGTTGCGCTGCGGGCGCCGGCAGACCCGTAGTGGTCGATACGTATCCGGATGCATCCACAAAAATCATCACCGCGCCGCCGTCGCCGCCGTTGCCCGTTCCATCTGCGGCAG
>JASFGJ010000432.1:0-4359 GCA_050123815.1 Desulfobacteraceae bacterium | reverse complement strand
GTGCTGATTCGAGCCGCCACCGTAACTCCATAATTGGATATTCGCGCCGTTATCCGTACTTGCTCCAGCCACATCCAGCGCCTTGCCACTGAAGCGCGACGCAATCTTGTAGCGGCCACCGCCATTAAAATCTGCATAAGTGATTGTGTATCCGCTAACCAGCACCAGGAATCCAACAAAAGTCAAAAATGCTTTCCGAAACATAGCAATTCCTCCAGTTTGAATCTGCAGCCCGCCATGATTTTGGGAGCGATTGTCGAAGATCCCGCCGATCTTGGGCGGGGAAGGTTCTAGTCGCTGCAAGGCATCACGCGGGCGATTTTGATCGAGGTGCTGTTGTCTCCCGCCGCCGGATAGGCGACGCTTCCATCCTGATAGGCCTTGAAGGCTTGATAGTTGTGGTCTTTCACATCGATGGTGAACGCCTGGCCCACGCTCTGACCGGTTCCGGAATCGTACACCTGCGCTGCCATCGATTGGCCCGATTCCCATGCCAGCAGCATCCGGGTTGCGCCAAGGCTGACCAGATGGGGATGGCTTGCGCCGACGCCGGTGATGATGGTCGTATCCGAGGCGCCATCGGTGAAATGCTCCAGATAGACCTGGCCGCCCTGGCTCCAGGCCGTCCAATAGCCGGCTGTGCTCGACAGCACCAGGTCGCCGCCGAACAGGGTGCCGTCACACTCACCGTCGGCCACCGTCCGGTAGGGATTCGGCTGGGCGATGCGACAATTGTTGTCCGTGGCGCAGACCATCACGAAGCGGTTGGTCCGTGGATCCCATACCATCCGCGTCGCCCAACTGTGGCTGCACCCCACCTCGAAGCTGTCGGCGTGACCGGATACCAGCGCTCCGTTGGAATCGACAACCTGCATCCGATCGCCCTGGTGAATGTCGACGCAACTGCCGTTGTTGACGGTGATGCCGATGCCGAAATAGGCGGCATAGTTGCCGTTGTCATCTGCCGCCAACCGGCCGTGGTGCTGATACCACCAGACAAAGCGGGCCCCGTTGTCGTAACCGGCCAGGGTGTCGCTCAGGTTGGTGACCTGCTGCTGCCACACCACATTGCCCGAATCGTCGAAACGCACCATGTGCATGGTTTTGCACTGGCTCGATGTTCCGCCGCACAACGTGCCGTTGCCGCAGTTGTCCGTGCCGCCATTGGTCGCGTTGCGCGTGAGCAGCACGACACCGCCGGTTTCGTCCGCGTACAGGTCCTGAAGATCTACTCCGGCAAAGCTTTTGGGCGTGCCCACCAGTCGGTCATCGCAATCGAGCTTTGCCACATAGACGCGGTTGTCTGTTCCAAGCCACGCCAGCCGTGATCCACCCGAAGGTATGGCCGCAATGGCCATGGGCAGCGGATCTGTGTCCCACTCCTGTCCGTAGCCCGTGACCGGGATCCCGACGTCGATGTCGGTGACAGTCACCAGCGGCGACGTGCAGGAGGTCACCTCTCTGTCGCAGTTTTCCGGGTCCGGATCGGGTTCGGGATCTGGGTCGGGATCTGGCTCAGGCTCAGGTTCGGGCTCGGGATCTGGGTCGGGATCTGGCTCCGGTTCTGGTTCGGGATCTGGTTCTGGTTCCGGCTCTGGCTCAGGTTCCGGCTCGGGGTCTTGACCATCCTCCGTAAAACTTGCGGTAAGGATTTTGTCGGCATCCAACCGAACCGTCACGGGGTTGGCTGTGCCGGTGGCTGCACCGCCCCAGCCTGTAAATGTGGCGCCGTTTGCCGGTGTGGCCGTCACACTCACCCTTGTTCCTGCGGCATAGGTGTGCGTGCCTGCCGCGGGATCCGTTATCCCGTTGCCGCTGACCTCTATGGTCAGGGTGTAGTTCTCTTCTGCCTGGGTGGTATCGGTGATCGTCACCGTCAGGACGGGATCGTTGCCAGAGCTGAAATCAAAGGTGAGTTCCAAGGTGCCAACGGCCTGATTGGCAAGGTAGCTCTTGAAGATAGTGAGGGTCGAGCCCGATACGCTGTAGTCGCTGTCCAATAAAAGGTTTTTCGAACCGTCGCTGATTGCGTCCAGGGTGTTTTCATTGAGCGTCACGGTCACCACGATATCGGTTTGATTGGTAACGTTTTTATCGAAGGTCGCCGACGTGGGACTGATGGTGGCATCGTCGGGGTCGTCGCACCCGACGCATAGCAGGATAAATAAGACAACAGTTGATATTTTTCTTGCCATTGTTTCTCCTAACAATTCTCTATCTTGGCGCTCTGCGGTCCATGACAAACCGGGTTTTTGGTATCAAACCTAAAACCGGGCGATACTGTTAAGTCTGAACGGGTTTCCGGCATCGTCGTAGAGAACGCCGCCATTGGTGGTTAGATAGTAATCTTTACTTCTATCTCTTTGATTAATTCTGTTCGCAGTTCGATGTGCAGGAAATGTAACAACTCATGAGCCAACACAGCCGTTTCGGAATAAGAGCGGTGAAAATAGATAGCGCATTCGCAATTAATCCCTTCTGCCGGTGCAAACGAAACATACAATACCGACGCCTAATAAAAATCCAATTGTGGCTGGATCGGGTGTGGGTTTGGATGTCGATAGACCCACACTTTTTGAGCTTTGGGTGTGCGTGCTGACAGTTTGAATCTGTTTATCTTCAGATACTTGGAGGTTGGCGTTGGCGCCGATCCCAATAGCGAGCGTACACAAGGTTAGCAATAACGCTAGTGTTTTCATCATCGTCCTTATATTCAAGAGAGGCCAACTGGTCGCGTATATGCTATTTGTTTTAACTTGTTTAAACATTTTTCGGTATAGCCCCCCATTCAGAAGGCGTGTCCTGGGCCGAGGCTAAGCTCCAAGCCATCAGCGTGATAGACAATTAAAAAACAAAAGTGCGAAAAACGCGACACACCTTTACTTCAGGCTATTCGCTTACTTCTACTATTTTGATAGAATAAGGCATTAAATCGCGGGGATTAAGACTCGTTGCTCTTACTGCAAGCAAATAGCGCGCCAATCCATTAAGTCACATTGAGGACTATGGACAAATCCATCACCGCCCTATGGCTCTGACAGATCTTCAATACTCTATTTGTTCAATGCGCATAAGGCGTTGTAAATGATTTGCCACCTTTTGATGCTACATTCGGGTATAGATCGTTGTGGCACTGTTAAACCTCTACAATATCAATATTTTACCTCGTCGGCCGATTCGCGGAGGCCGCTTTATATCGTCAAGCATCCAGGCAGGGTTTCATGGTTAACGTTAAGATCATGACCGACCGGTCAGTGTAAAAAATGTAACTGGTGTGCAAAATTTGCACCCAAAAGGACTATGTCGCCTTAAACGGAAATGCAATTATACTTTTATTCAAATCACACCATATGATATAAAAAGCGCGGTTTTGCAACCGCGCCTTTTTCTCACACGTTACGCCAGCAGTTATTGCTTTCATCAATCGCTTCGTTAACCTCATCCCAGCTTACGACCCGGCCCTTAAAGTGACCGGCTATGGTTGTCACGTGATCGTCGAGTATGGCGGCGAAATCACCGCTGTAATTTTTCATCCAGTCGGGCACCTGGTAGATAGTAGTTCCCGTCGATGAGGTCCGGCATCCGGTTTGACCAGGTGTTGGTATAGTCGACGCCGTTGATCTCCACCCGTTGCATGTTCCATGAATTGATGTATGTTATGCTGCCCGATGTTGCATGGATAAGTTCACTGCCGTTTGATTGCTCTGATAGCTCTTCAATGAGCCATGAGTCCAATACGCATAGGGCTTTTTTAATGGTTTGCTGTCTTTTTTATGCGACGTTCGGGCAAAGGGCGTGGCGGAGTCGTCCTGTTGCGGCAATACCCGCTGTTTGCTCTATCGGTTGATACGCGGCAGCCACTCTATTTTGCAATTCGTCCGGAAAAGATTTTTGCGTAATAATTTAAAATCTGACCGACCGGTCAGTGTGGATGGTGTAACTGGAGTGCAAAATTTGCACACAGAAGCCCAAAGTCACATCAAGAAAGTTTCTTAACCATCTGATTTTTCGCGCCATGTCTTGTTGGCGTGCTTATTGCTTGTATTGTCGCTGTTTGCAGTTGCCCACCTTGTTTACGGTAAAAATAGAGACAATAACAACCATAACCCAGTAAGGAGTAATCTCCAGTAAGGAGCAATCTGATGGATCCAAAGCTTCTGTGGTCGCGCCTGCTGCGACTTGCTTTGGTTGGTGTACTTGTCGCATTCGGTGCTCTAACCGTTGCCTCACCGGTACACGCAACCGAAAACTATCTCAGTCTCTGGCGTTCGGCATACCCGGATTCGGCCTCCGCCGACAATCTTGAAAGTTCCTGCACCTTGTGTCACGCGGGCAGTCGCAGTGAGTTCAACGGCTACG
>JASFGJ010000431.1:0-4362 GCA_050123815.1 Desulfobacteraceae bacterium | reverse complement strand
AGTCCTTCGGATTCTTTAAGTGCTCCGGTAACTCGAACCGTCAGTCCCTCCATGTCGGACAGATCTTTGCCCGAAACAGCATAGTCGCCATCGTCAGCGGAGATGATTATACCGTCCAAGCCGCTTTCCACCGTGATGGGCCATAGGTTTTTTCATTCGTTTTGGAGACAGACAACGGGTCCGGGTTCCAACTGGCCGATTTATTCCTGTCTGATCAGGACCCCGGACTTCCTGTAACCGCCGCCATTTCAGACATGCAATGTCTGTTTTCTTCCTGCCTACGGCAGTCCATTTTTATTGATGAATTTCAGGATAGAGTTTTCTTGAACATTCAGGACAGATGCTGTGGCTGAAATCAGCATCGGAATGATCCCGTATATACGATTCGATTTGGTTCCAAATCCCCTGATCATCCCTGATCTTTTTACAGGCTGCACAGATCGGGATGATACCCCTGAGGGTTCGAATGCGCCTGAGCGCATCATGCAATTTTATGATCAAAGAGTCCTTCTCGGCCTCAATCTCCTTTCGGCGGGTGATGTCGACAAAAGAGGCCATTCTTCCGACGACGTCACCCGAGCCGGAGGTGACACTCGAAGCCGCCACCTCAACAACGAATTTTCGATTCTCACCGCTTTTTACGGTTAGCTCAACCGTATCGTCTTTGCTGATATCGACGATGGTAATCAGGTCCGCAAAATTGCGGATCTCTTTTCCGACGAATAAGTCTATGGCATGTTTGCCCATAACCTGGGTGGAAGAATATTCGAACATTTTGCAAAAGGCGGCGTTTGCAAAACGTATTTTTCCGTCCAGATCTGTGATAATCATGCCCTCAAGCGAGGAATTAACCGCGTCGATGACAATGTTCAGGGCATCCGGTGCGGCCTCTGCAGGGAGATCTTTTGCGATTTCCGGCATCAAGGGCGTTTCAGTGCCCGTGCCGATATAATTATCCGCACGCTTCATCCGTTCTGCTTTTTGCCCCCATGTAGGTGGTTTACGATCCAAATCCTTCAAGAACGAAAAGCTCAATCCATTCGCTGAAACGCATGTGCCTGGTTTAGTGTATAGACGCCGAGGGCACCCATATCGACCTGACGAGACATCGTCAGCCCCCCTGCCTGTCTTGCGCTGACCAGCGGCACCGGGCAGCGTCGAAACAGATGGCTTACCGTCGATCCCATAATTCTTTCTACCAGAATATTGTGTTTGGAAGTCCCCACCACAACGATGTCAATCATCTTTTCGGCCACGAGTTCGAGCAGGACCTCATGGGGCACACCAACGCGCACCACGGTTTCGACCTTCAGGCTTCGATAGCGGCGGCCCAGGAGCCGGCTCAACTCTTCGCGGCCGGTCTTTTCCTCTTCACGTGCAAACTCCGATGCCGCTTTGTCCGGATCTTTGGGCACATCCGGAAAATGGGTAAAGGCCTGGCGCACGGCCTCCACATCACGTTGCTGAATGACGCGGGCGAGGATCAAATGCGCTGCCACGCCCAAGGCCAGGGAAGCAGCATAATTACCCACATAGGACGCCTGAGGCGAATCGTCGCACGCCGCTAAAATTCTTTTAGGTATTTCCATGGCCGGCACCTCCCGCTTTGCCGCTCAACCAAATACAAATTTTTGTTCTCTTTGATGCTGATTCAAACAGCGTGCCAACGAATACGATTTATCTTTATGGCACGGCCATTGCTTTATTGAAAAGCGTTTAGACGTATCCGGTCGTTTATGATTTAGGGGATTGGAGCCATGATTCAGCCGATCCATAAAATTGCCGTACCCATTGATTTCAGTCCATATTCCAACACGGCTGTATCTTATGCCGCTATTCTGGCAAAATTTTTTAACGCCGCTCTGGTGCTGATCAATGTAATTGATCAGAGGGGCTTGGATAGATGCAAACGTCTCATCAGCATCGCAAATACCTTTAACGCGGAGCGCTTTGAAAAGGAGCGTTTGGCAGATCGCGAGAAACGGCTCCGATCCAGCGCAGCTGAAATAGGAGAACAGGGACTTCAAATTGAAACCCATGTGGTGATAGATCTGCCTTTCAGGGGTATTTTGAAATGTGTGGCCCAATCCAAAAGCGATTTTTTGGTGATATCCACCAAGGGCCGGACGAACACAGCGGATGTGCTCGTCGGCTCTTGCGCTGAAAAGCTTTTCCGGCGCTCTCCGGTGCCGGTGTTGAGCATTCCGGCAGCCTTTGTCACACTGCATCAAAGAAAATCGGGTAAAGACTCAGCCGTGATCAAAGAACGTTAGTTACAATCCGGCAGCCCGTTCCCAGCTCTCCATCTTGGTTTTGCATCGAATGCAGTGCGCCGTCACCGGCCGCGCTTTAAGACGCGAAATGGGAATATCTTCTCCGCAGCTTTCGCAGATGCCGAAGGTCTCTTTCTCGATCTTGCCAAGCGTTGCTCTGATCTTGCGGATGAGCCGACTTTCCCGCTCCCGAAAGCGAAGATCCGCTTCACGACCGCTATCCACCGCCGCGCGGTCCAGCGGATCGGAGATCGTCTCACCGATCCTTATTAGATTGCTCACCGTTTCATTCGCGCGAGCCAACAACGCGTCTAGTTCCTGCTGCAATAGCTCTTTAAAAAAAGCGATGTCCGAAGGGCTGAGTGTCGGTTTCATCGAAACGTTTCCTTTACATCTTATGCTGGATCAAAGGATTTTATACCTTTTAATATTGATCGTCCGGAACGATTTCTTGGTGCGCTGAACATTGCCGATGGCCTCGATGCTCTCCTGCGCCAGGTCAAAAAACTTCAGACCGTTTTCGATACGATATTCTTCGTCGTCGGTGGCAAAAAGCGCAACTTCGGTCACCTGGTCGCCATCCCATTCAATGGGAGTGACCACACCGGTCAACGTTTCACTCTTCCCATTTTTTTTCTTTGCCATATCGTCGGCCTCTCATTTCACTGACTGATACGGTATAACACTATTCGGTCTAGTCGGGCACAACCTTGAAGCTCCGAACCGTTAATATTAAATCCTCCCCAATGACCTCCAGGGATCCGACGACCTCCACTTTTTCGCTGATATAATTTGTAACCAGGTCATTTCCAACGGGCGTATCCGCCACTTCATAGATTTTGCCGCCGGCGTATAGCTGAAAATTATCATTCACCTCGCCCACCAGCGTCACCTCCGTGGCTGCGGACGCCGTGGGCGAAATAGCAATTGCCAAGGTCACGCAGATGACGCTTAGGATAACAAAAGCTTTCATTTAGGTTTCCTTCCCTTGGCGGTAACCGTTGAACAGTCACCGCCCATTCGTTTGACGGCGCATCGACCGGATCAAGCCGCCTTGAGCGTATCTCCTTGCTCGATATTGAACACACTTCCGTTCTTGTTTGAGTAACCGAAATAGAGTATCAATTCCGGATGTGCTGTCAGTGAATCATAGTCGACGACTTGAACACCGGCATCTGCGGCCTGCTTAGCGCTAAAAATTCGAAAATCATATACTGTTTTTTCTTCGGCTGTCGGGCGTTTGACAATTTTAAGGGCCCAGACCCAATCCGGATCCTGTTTCTCTTTGACCACAAGATGCATGCCGATGTGAGACGGCAGATCTTTTATTTTTGGCAATCGGGCGTTTAGACCTTCCACGCTCTTTGCCCCGAGCACTTTGTGCCAAAACTTCCATTCCATGGCATGGTTTCCTCTTATTTTGATGTTTGTTCAGCCCCGCAATCCCCATGCGTTTTACCATCGTTAGATCAGGCGGTAAGAGCGCCGCTTGGCGAATTCAAGCGGCGCTCAGGGTCGTCAAGCACCAGCAGCAGAGTTGCGTAGATCGCCGGGTCGACGTGCGGTGGGCATCACAGGCGCTGATGTTCGCCCGGTTGACCGTACCTTCACAAAACACATCGGTACGAACGGTTCTTGCCATTGGCGAGGCGAACACCCACGCACGACACGCTATTCCTGAATAACGGAAAAATTTGTCACCGTAATGGTTTTCTCGCCTTCGGCTTCCTGAACCGTCCCGGTAACCTTTACTTTTTCTCCCACCATCGCCGCCAGTTCATCTCCTTTTTCTGTCGAGGCGATGGTATAGGCGGTCCCCTCATCGGTTACAATTTCATTGGTTTCCGTCACCTCGCCCGTGATGGTGGCCGGCGCATCGGCCAGCACGGATACGGCTGCGAACATCATGCATAGAAAAACGGCTGACACGCTAACAATTTTCATTCCTTTTTTCATCGACTGCCTCCTAAATGCGTTTGATTGGATTTCGGTCACAGCACCTTACATGCAATGCTGAAGATGCCAATACAAAAGGCGTGCCCAAATTTCATCTTATTGTTTTTATTATAAATTATATATAGCAAAGAAA
>JASFGJ010000430.1:0-4363 GCA_050123815.1 Desulfobacteraceae bacterium | reverse complement strand
CCCGACAGCCGCATGCCAGGATAAGTAAATGGATAACGCTGAAAATGAGGCTGGTGTGTCGGAAAGGTTGAATTGGAAACCCATCGCCAGTCTTTCTACTGCAACACAACCTGTGGCTCATTAAGTTCTAGATATATCAAAGCCAAGGCAAAAATGCAATTATCCCATTCCATATGTGGATGGTACTATTCAGGCTTTTGAGAAATTCTCCTTGGGCGGATTGAAATAGCCGAAACGCACATGGGGTGCATGGCGGCGGACGCTTTTTAAAAGACCCGCCATTCCCAAGGGGCGGCTGTGCCGGGTCACGTTGTTCATTGTTTGAACATATCGCAAGGGGTCGAAATTCAGGTTGCGCCACTGGATCATTTGGATAGGATGGGCCGAGAGAAATGCCAGCAGAGCGTCGCTCTCCTCCGGTGTGTCGCTAAATCCAGGGCAGTTTAAATAGTTGATGGCCACATGGGCGCCGCGTGACAACGCCAGGTCGATGCTTTTAAGGACATCGTCGAACATGTAATTTCGGGGTCGGAAGTATGCCGTATAGCAATTTTTGCGAACACTGTTGATGCTGATCCGCAGGCTGTCCAGGCCAGTATCCAAGAGCCAATTGATTTTATTCGGTAAACTTCCGTTTGTGTTCATATTGATAGTACCTCGATCCGTTATCTTCCGGATTTTCTCGATGGCTCTGCCGATGGGCTGCGCCGCCATCAGGGGATCCCCTTCGCAACCTTGCCCGAAACTGACCACCGCGTTTTCGACCCGGGCGATATGTGCCAGGGCGACTTCGGCGATTTCGTCGGCGCTGGGTGTAAAACCAATTCGTTCCTGGCTGCATGGCATATCGCCGCCGGATTGTAGAGAGATGCACCCCAGGCAGCGGGCATTGCAAGTGGTGGCTGTTGGCAACGGCGCCTCGTAGCGCCCCAGGAAGAAGTTTTTGCCCGCCGGGCAACCGTATGTGAGCGCACAATTTTCCAAATGGGCTCTGAGACGGTTGCGAGGCATGGACCGTCGCATATCGCGAATACCGGCTCTAATTCTGTCCAGCGGCATGCGCCGCAGGTCTTGACGCGGCTCATCATCTACTTGCAGGGCGGCGCTGCGAAACTGTCCCCCCTGCCATCCAACAGCCCCATAGGAAAATAAGGGCAGATGGGTTGCCTCGGGGCGTTCAGCGTAGGCGCATGCGCTGGTAAGGAGATATCCGGGAGAATTGAATGCGGCGACAGGGTAGATTCGTTCATCCGGCGCATAGGGGTTTTGGGGCAGCGTCTCGATGCGTTGCTCTTCCAGATTGAAAAGGGTCGGCATCCGTTGGGGCAAGTACATCAGTTCGCTGCCGTGGGGCAGTGCAATGGTATCGGCCGTGGTCAAGGGGATTTGGAGCGGGCCATCGAAGCCCATGGCGGCATAACCTTCCAATTCGAAGATTTCACCGCTTTGATTGGCCACCAGGGCGGTTAGCGCAATGGCTCGCTTGTCTCGGCTCACTTTTATTCTTTCCGGCCGCGAGAAAGATCTTCACGCGGTTTGGTCCACAGGGTATAAAGCGGCGCTAAATAACGTGCCGGGACACGTATCAGACAACCCCCTGCAATGAGATAATTGATCAGCGTCGCACGCCATACGCCGATGGCGCGCCAGCGGCGTCCCGAGGTCACGACCGGCACGGGGGCCAATCCGATCCGCCCCATGCGCGCCAGCCGGCGAACCAGAAAGAGATCTTCGGCAATCGGAACCGGTCTGAATCCACCGATGCGATCGAACAGATCCTTGTGCAGAAAGATCCCTTGATCCCCATAAGGCATCTGCAACCAGGTGGAGCGTATGCGAGCCGCTTTTTCGATCAGGCGCATGCTCCAATGGGGAAAATCGGTCTTGAACTGAAACGCTCCGGCGACGGTTTGAGAATCCATAAGGGTTTCAAATAGGTGCATGCAGTAATTGTCTGGGAGCCTGGAGTCCGCATGCAGAAACAGCAAAACCTTGCCGTCTGCCTTGCGGGCTCCCCGATTCTGCTGGAGCGCCCGTCCCGTCGGCGCAGGGATTACCCTTGCGCCGGCGGCCTGCGCACATGCCGCCGTCCGGTCCTTGCTTCCGCCGTCAACCACGATGATTTCGCAATCGTCGCAGCGGGCGCTTTGGATGGCGGATTCGATGCTGGCCGCCTCGTTCAGTGCCGGGATCACCACGCTCAAATAGGGCTTTTTGCTGTGGATACGGGAAGGCAGTTCTGCCAAATCGGTCCCATTGTCAATATCCTGCAGTGGTTCGAGCTGTGCTGTGCGCAGTTTCAACCGGCGCCCTGCAGCGAGCGTTTGCCCAAGGACCCGGTCGGTTCCCCACGCGATATCGGTGAAAAGGTCCACCGGTCGGCGCAGCCCGATCAGCCAGTAACCGCCGTCCCGGCTCGGTCCCAGGACCATGTCGTTGTTTTGAAGCGAATCAAAGGCCGCTTTCAATTGGTTGACCGTAACCGAGGGAACGTCGGTGCCCATGAGTACGACCTGTTGGTTCCCCCGTTTCAGGGCCGAAGCAATGGCATGGTGCATGCGCCGCCCCAGGTCTCCGTCGATCTGCCGCTCAATGTGCAATCCCGGTCGTTTAACCCAGCGCCGCACCTGCCGAGAGTCGCCGCCGGTATAACAGAAACGGACCGTCGCACTTCCAGCCGCCAAGGCGACCTCGATGATTCTCTCGGTCATTTCCCGTTGCAACTCGGCGGCTCCGACAGGTCCCAGGGCAGGAATAAGCCTGGTTTTGGTGCGGCCGGGCACCGGGTAGCGACCGAAAACTATCAGACAGCGATCCGCGTTGATAACACACCCCTAGGGCTGAATTTTATAAAAAAGATACATCAATGCCAATTACCATAGCGTCGGCAAATTGTACATGTTGAACCATTTGCGCAAAATCGGCTTGACGCATCGCCTCATATTTTCTATGAAGGCAGACAACAATCCGAATCGGCAGTGAGTTTGTTTTCAACCTGCCGTCACGTGAGTTATGTAATAGGCTTTGCCACCCAGACTCGCTCTGGGTGGTTTTTCTATTTTGGAGGATTGCCATGACGGCGACGATGCTGGTCCTCGACAACTATGACTCCTTTACCTACAACCTGGTGCAGATGTTCCGCCAATATCCGCTGCAAATTCGGGTGGCTCGCAGCGATCAGATCGGGCTGGAGCAAATCGAGACGCTGGCGCCGGACTATATTGTCATCAGCCCGGGGCCCAAAGCGCCGCCCCAAGCCGGAATATCCATGGAGGTGATCCGAAAATGGCATATCCGGATTCCCATTTTGGGGGTTTGCCTGGGAATGCAGTGCATCAATGAAGCGTTCAACGGCCGCACTGTCCGTTCACCCCAACCGCTCCATGGCCGGACCAGCACCGTATACCATGACGGCCGAGGCGTGTTCGCAGGCTTGCCCAGCCCCATACGGGCGGCCCGCTACCACTCCCTTGCGGTCCAGCCCCATCCTGAGGCCCTGCACGGCGAGCTGCTGGTGACGGCCCGGACCAGAGATCACATTATCATGGGCCTTTCCCATCGACGCTATCCCCTGCATGGCGTTCAGTTTCATCCGGAGAGCTTTCTCACCGACCATGGCTTTTCCTTGATAGAAAATTTCCTTGAAGTAGGGCCGATGGACAACGCGCATGACCTTCGACTTACCGGATAATAGTGCGGCAGAGGTCGGTTCCCTGACAGGTGTTCGCTG
Organism: Desulfobacteraceae bacterium; assembly: GCA_050123815.1. GTDB lineage: Bacteria > Desulfobacterota > Desulfobacteria > Desulfobacterales > Desulfosarcinaceae > JARRKU01. The sequence goes on along the minus strand of JASFGJ010000430.1, from coordinate 633 downwards.
CGAGCCTGCTGATTTCAAACGCTCCTTTATCGACCTGGTCGCCTGTGCAGCACATCTGCCGGGCACGGTGGCCCTGGTCAGTGGTGGGGATCTGGACTGCGCACGGTACCATATCCTTGGCGTGTTCCCATGGCTGACCCTGACCGCCAAAGGGCGGCACGTCCACCTGCAGGTCCGCGATCAGGCATTTGAATTCGAGAGCCATCCGCTCGAAGCCATGCGTTCAATTGTTGAACGACTGGATCTGCCGGACGGGCCATGGCCGCAACCCATCGCAGCAGGCATGCTGGGCTATTTCGCATATGATCTGAAGGACAGCCTGGAGCGGCTGCCGCGAACCAGCGTGGACGATTTAGGCCTGCCGGACATGAGGTTTTATGTGCCCGGTTTGTTGGTGGTGCACGACAAACAGTCGCTCAAGACCCAGGTGATGATTCCGTTGCGGGAAGGCGCGGATGACGCCGAGCGGCTGTTGGCGGACTTTCAGGCCCTGCTGGATGCGCCGCCCCCGGTGGTTTGCCGGACAGAGGATCAGCCTTGTGAGGCCGATGCGCGGCAGATGCGCTCAAACTTCAGCCCCGAGGGGTATGAAGCGGCCGTCGGCCGGATCATCGATTACATCGCGGCCGGGGA
>JASFGJ010000429.1:0-4369 GCA_050123815.1 Desulfobacteraceae bacterium | reverse complement strand
TATGCTCAGATGAAGACCGTTTTAAACACCAACGGCGAGGGAACAACAGCGCCAAGTGACAGTTATAATCAGATATTTCAGGTACGCAGTTTGCGCGCTCAAATCATTCGACCACCGGTGGAAGTAAACAATCTGGCCGCCATGGAAGCAATGCAGCGCAGCAAACGTCAAACCTTTAAAGAGCAGGCAGCGATTGACCATACGACGGGCAACGCAGCTGACGATAGCGTCGCAGCCGGCTCCCTGGATGCTCCTATGAGGCCTATCACTGTTCCGAACAATGTTTTAAAAAAGATTACCCAACTCGAGCGCTCATTTTTTTCGGACTGGATCGATGTGGACGATCCGCAATACGAGACGGCTCTGGAGGCCATCCTCAGCGACAGCTATGAGCAGCTGGATACCACGGATATCGGCCGCCGTTTGGCGGCGGTCTCCGGATTGATCTATGCCGTCGAAAAACGATGTCAGGATCCAGCGGTCATTGACCGTCTTTTGTTTGTTTTGCAGGACCGATTGATGCTGGCCTCTGAAAGGGTCTTGGCCAATATACACGTTCAGAACCAGGGACTCAAGTTGTTCAGCAATGGACGGGCTGTGATTGCCGGGCTGATGCATCAGCGTCTCGTCGACTTGGTGTCATTGGTCAAGGATAAGGTGGTCACAAGGCAAAAATATGAGATTATCCGCAGCGTAGGGTTCGAATTTAATCCAGCCGGTTTCCATACCATAGCGCGGGGTTTTAATCTTCAGCCAAACAATGTTCACCTCTTTATGGAACTGTTGAAAAACTGTTTTGATGCGGGTGGCGGCTTTCATCGTGAGGAGTTCGAATCCAATGTCGAACGCATGGCACCGCATGCCGACACGCTATTTGAAATGTTGTGGTGCTTTTTAAAACTAACACCGCGGCGCAGGGATCGATTGGCATTTGTTAACGCCATACCGGTGTTGATGACCCACTTAAAAGATCCGGATCGCGCCTTGCGATTCATTTTGGATGATTTATGTCACGATATTTTTCAAATCGATTTTACAGATCGTAACGCCCTGGTGCTGGCAAACATATTGTTGCGCACCGAAAATAAGGAATTGTACCTTGATTTACTGAGAACCCCCGAGCATGTCCTGGACCAGGCCATCGATGCGAATTCGGCTGCAAAACGTTACGTCGTTTGGCGATTGAATACCGATAATATACGCATTGTGACCAAATTCAAAACCATTCATAATGCATTGACCAAAGCCCTGCAGACCACAAAAGAGGAGCAGGCCGAACCCCAGGAAACCCAGTATTTGTTTGCACTGGAGCGTGAGGTGTTGATCTTTATGTCGCTGGCCGGTTCGATGGCGGCCCGAGGCTATCTCCACTATGCCTTGCTGCAATACGGTGACTCATCATCCGAAATCTATCAGAATGATTATATCAGCCACTATTTATCACAATTAATAAATCACTTGCGTATTGTTATCCGTGGCTTAGGATGTTTGGGCGAGCTTGATGACATTGCCGTGTTAATGGTCCTGAAGAGCCATGTGGAACCGTTGAGTGCATTGGCGAACCATCCTGCCCAGGCATTAGCCGTTAAACGGGCATTTAAATGGGTGGATTCAAGCATCAAAGCGATTCAGACACGCAATCAGATGGCCGATACCACTTTGTAACAAGGAAAAAGGCAACTTATGGAAAAAGCAACATCACCTTTGAAGGCAGAGTGGGTATGCAAGCTGCTGATTCGGGATAAACTGCTGTCTGTCGACAAAGCCAAAGAGATTTTGCGTAAAAAAAACGGCCTGCTGCAAAAATTAGAAAAACAGCGCGAAAAAAAAAATTCCAATACTCCAGATGTCAACCGTATCAACAGCTCGCTGAACATTGTTGATGCAATCATCTCACTAAACCTCAAACGCCTCGACAATCCCAGCCTTCCGCTGGATGAAGAGACCATTTTTAAGGCCATAGCCAAGGAGTGGAAGGTTCCGTATGTCAAGCTGGATCCTCTCAATCTGGATTTGAACGTGGTGACCAGCACCATACCTCGCACGTTTGCCATGAACCATCTTGTGCTTCCCATAGAAATCAAAGACGGGATTCTCACCGTGGCAACGCTTGATCCGTTCAACCTGGAAGTTCTTGACGATATCTCCGCCGCCAGCCAGCTTAAAGTCCAAACCGCCCTGAGTTCAAAAAGCGAAATCATCAAACTGATTCACGAGTTTTTCGGATTTAAAAAATCCATTGTCGCCGCCCAGGATCAATTTGGCGGACCAACGGTCGATCTTGGGAATCTGGAGCAATATGTGCGTCTGCGTTCGAGCGACGAATTGCCTTCCACTGATCAGCATATCGTTAACGCCGTCGACCATCTTTTCATTTATGCATTCGATCTGAAGGCCAGTGACATTCACATTGAGCCAAAGAGGGAGCAGACCCTTGTTCGCATGCGCATCGACGGCGTGCTGCACACCGTTTATAAACTGCCCAAGACAGTCCATTCGGCCATTATCAGCCGGATTAAAAACCTATCCCGCATGGACATGGCGGAAAAGCGCCGCCCACAGGATGGACGGATTAAAACCGATAAGGGCGATGTAGAGGTTGAGATCCGCGTTTCCACTATCCCGGTTTTTCAGAACTTGATTTGGACCGATATCAGAGCATCATCAACATGCCCCATGGTATCATCCTGGTTTGCGGTCCTACCGGCAGCGGAAAATCAACCACTCTCTACTCGACCTTGAACAAGATCAACAAGCCGACCATCAACATTACCACCATTGAAGAACCCATTGAGATGGTTCACGAAAGCTTTAATCAGATTGCCGTCCAGAACCAGATCGGAGTGACCTTCGGCTCTATTTTGCGCAACATTTTGCGTCAAGATCCGGATGTCATCATGGTGGGGGAAATGCGCGATCTTGAGACCGCCGAAAACGCGATTCAAGCGGCGTTGACAGGCCATCTGGTGTTGTCAACATTGCATACCAACGACGCCCCCGGTTCAATCATGCGGCTGCTCGAACTCGGTGTTCCATACTTTTTATTGCAAGCCACCTTGGTTGGCGTGCTGGCCCAGCGTCTGGTCAGAAAAAACTGCCCATATTGTGAAGAGACATTTCAAATGGAGGCTAACGAGCTGATTGCCCTCGGCCTTGACGTGGGCCGCGCCGGCCCGGTCGAGTTGGTTCGCGGCAAGGGATGTGAAAAATGCAGAGGCACCGGTTACATGGGGCGAACCTGTATCCTGGAAATGATGCCGTTCAGCGAGTCGATCCGAAAGATGACCGCTGCCGATGTAGATGTGGACGCCTTGAGGTCCAAGGCGCGCGAAGAGGGCATGCGCACCCTGCGCGAAAGCGCTGTCGAGAAAATGCTCAAGGGAGTTACCACCTATCAGGAGGTGCTGCGGGTGACCTGGGAGCAGCACTGATTACTCTTTAAGGTGTGCGGATCTTCTCTCCGGGTTCGATCTTGTCCAGTGCTTTGGTAACATAAATCGTCGACGTGGTCTGTTCGGCACGCAAGACGATGCAGGATCCGATCTCAACGGGTTTTGCCGCCACACGTTGCCGGCCGACACGATTCTGGGAATAGATGCTGTAAATCTGGCCGGGGCTTATATTATCGACAAGTCCTTTGTCTATGAAGCCGACCACATGATCACCAATCAATTTGCTTTGTTCTTCGGCGGCAATAATGGTACCTTCGATGCTTGGCGTGCTTTCCGTTACGTCGATATCCTCTGAGAATGCCTCATATGCCATCAACGGATCTCCAGGTTTGATTTCGCGATAGTTCTGGATTATTTTGCCAATGGCATATTGCGACTCGTTGGTGATGATTTCCACCACACCGAGCAAATAATGTTGGGTGCCGATAACATTGCGTGAGTTACGGGCCGGCGTCGGACTCAGCATGCGAAAAACGGTCAGCCGCTGGCCGGGGCTCAGATTCAGCGTTTTCTGAGAATCGGGCGGACGGATATAGATCTGATCGTTGGTGCTGATCAATCCCTTTTCTTTAATGGATCTGTCGATATACCCCACGGGTGTTACCGCCGGTTTGCGGATGAAGCCGACCCTGTCCATTAGGTTGTAATGAAATTGCACCTGTGGCTCTGGCTCGACTCTCGGGGCGGAAGCCTCAACCTGGGGGGCCGGCACTGGCACCGGCTTTGTTTCCAACTGGTGTGCCCCGCTTTTTCGATGCAATCGGATGCGCTCACCAGGATAGATCCAGTGCGGGTTGGGGAGTTGATCATTTTCACGCCACAGGTCCGGCCATTGCCAGGGAGTATCGTTGAATCGTTGGGATATATCCCACAGGGTATCGCCTTTTTTGACGGTATAATAAAACCCGGCTTCGTAA
>JASFGJ010000428.1:0-4380 GCA_050123815.1 Desulfobacteraceae bacterium | reverse complement strand
CGACCGCCCCCAACAGATACCATGCCAGGGGAAGCCAATCCGGCAATTTAAAAAACAGTGGACGGCGGCGGCGCATCGCGGCGTCGCCGCAAGCGCCCATTACTGACCGAAGGCCTGCAAACCACACCCACAGGGCGCCCAGATAGAGCCCGATACCGGCCAGGCGGTGCAGGCGCTGCGCCGTCAGCCATTGGCCATAAATATCGGCTTGGTAGAGCATCATGGACAGGCCGATGCGCACCGCATTGACCAGGAGGGTATAGCCATAGGCGCTGCAAAGCGACGCAACCAGACAGATCATTAGCGTCGTCGGCCGCGACATACCGGCCATACAGCAAAGTACGGCCAGACCGAACGCCATGATCATGAAATTGACACCGGCGCAGGCCGGCGCAACGATGATGCCCTGGCTAAAATCCACATAGCCCACCCCGCTTTCATATGCGGGGTGGGCGGGTGTGAGCCAGGCCACCAGTTTGGCGGTGGGAGCCAGAATCCAGTTCAACTGGTCTGCCGATGCCAGGCTGTAGTGGTGTTTGAGGGCCAGCATGATCAACAGGCTCAAAACGGCTGCCAGGATGCGGGTTGCTTGCATTCGGGCATTCCGGCCGCTGATGCCGCCGGTTTGTCGTGTGGTGGTGGCCCGGCTCGAAGCATGTAGGTGTGAACAGCGCATGCGGATTACCTCTTGCGGCTGCGGTCGGCTGCGGCTTGGACTTTCCGCCTCTGGCGCCACCGCCATAGCAAAGAGCTGACAAGCAGCAGCGACAACAGGGCACCCAGTTCCGGTTCCGGCACATTACGGCCGCCCACGGCCAGGTTGGAAACGCCTTGCGGCAGCGGCAGCGGCTGGTCCACATCCTTGGCCGGCCCGTCTGTGTTGCGCACCTGCTCATGCACGGCCACAAAGGATGTGTATGCCGTGAGCAGGTTGTAATCGAGGCCGAGTTGTGTCACCGCTTTGCGCGCGTCGTCGTCATCGTCAGGGGATGCAAAATCGGTCAGCCGCGCCAGCCGCGTACGCGCCCACAGATAGGGCAGGGCGTCCGTGTTTTGTGAGTCCAGGTGGGGGGAGACCTCAAATCGCTTTTCATAAGGGCCTTTGCCGGTAAATCCCTTGATCACGATGGCCCCCTCGGGACGGCCGCGCCATTTGCCGCAGATCACCAGCGGTCGTGCGGCAAACAGATCGGCTGTGACTTTGGGCTCGACGTCGTAAGCCTCGAATCCTTCGAATTCGATGGCAATCCCCGTCAGGAGCGGGGCCTGGATATACTCCTGAAACTTCCGGGCGGCGGCAGCCGCAGCGCGCGGTTCGGTGATGACGAACGGCTCGCCCTGACCGGCTTTGGCCAGGCCTTCGATCAGGTAGCGGTTTACGCTGCTGCCGATGCCGAAAGCAAAGAGATTGTTCCGGTTCAGGTTGTCGGCGATTAAACCGAAAACCTCCTTTTCGGCGGCAATATAACCATCGGTGATCACCACCATGGTGCGGGACCGCCCCTCATCACGGGGCAAAGCCAGTCCCTTTTGGACGGCCTGGTAGAGTTCGGTGCCGCCGCCGCCCTGCTGCTGGTCGATGTGGCGCAAGGCGGATTTGATATTGGACGGATCGGCCGGCAGCGATTGAGGGGCCAGAACATTCGCTGCACCGGAAAAGAGGATCACATTAAAGGTGTCGCTGCGACGCAGACTGCCGATCAATTGCCGCAGTAGCGCCTTGGTGGTCTCCAGGGGAAAGCCGTGCATCGATCCGGAGACATCCACAACGAAGATATACTCCCTGGCCGGTATGGCATCGGGAGTGACACGCTCCGGCGGCTGAACCATGAGCGTAAAAAACTTCTCTTCTTCTCCGTTGTGGACCATCAAGCCCGTATGAATCCGATCGCCGCTGAGCCGGTATTTGAGAATGAAATCGCGGTCGCCGCCGTGTATTTCGCTTTCGGTCAGTACGATGCGGGCCCGGGCTTCGCTGTCCCAAGCCACATGAACGGCATGGGTGGCGCAGGCCACCTGTTGCAGCGGCAGGCCTGCGGCCAGGATAATCTGCAGATCAAACCGACTGGTGGGTTTTTGCTCTGATGTCAGATAGGGATTTTGGACATACAGGTGATGGTCGTCGGCACCGGCCTCCGGAATCGTCGAATAACGGGGGCCCACCACTGTAGGGTAGACAAACGCATAAGTGCCGTCGTCCGGCACCAGAAGCTCACTGTAGTGCAGTTCGATGGTAATTTCTTCGCCCGGCATGATGTTGGCAACATCCATGGAGAAGACATTCGGGCGCTGCTGCTCCAGCAGCGAGGCGCTCTGCCCGGCCGATTTGGCCGTCTCGAATACCTTTTTGGCGGCTTGGCGCTCTTGAATCTGCGCGACAACGACATCTTCACCCACCGTCATACGCATGCCGTGCACCGCCGCCCGTGTCGAGGCCGGGAAAACATAGCGGCCGTTGATGGGCTGTGAGCCCAAATTGGCGTAGCGCTGGGTGATTTTGACGTCGGCAATCACTCCGTTTATGACCGCCTTTACCGAAGTGCCTTTCAGCGGAAAACGTTCGGCATCCTCGTCGCCATTTTCCACAAAAAAATAGGGTGATAGGGTTTTGGATGATTCTTCGTCGGCCAAAACGGGACGGCTCGGCATCAACAGACAGCAAACGATAACCATAACCGGCAGGGGCAATAAGCGCATGGCAACCTCCTATATATTTTATAGACTTGGTCAATGAAATTCACTGAGACGCATCCTGCCCCACGTATGTGAACGCAACATGAAGACCAAATGAAATCGGAGTGAAATCGATGCCGCACGACCTTTTCCGGGTGGGCACAATCTATAAATTTGTCGGTGTCGGCGGCTCTCATTTATGGTGGTTTTGACTCAATATTTCAGGCGGGTGGCCGATAATAATATATTCGGGCTAATTTTCTTATTTTGGTCGGCATTGACCTTTTTTCAATGTTTGAAGCTGTGCAGGTAACGTGGCGATACATTTCGGCCCGTCGGTTGTTGATTTAGCCATAACACTCAGTCAGGAGTCAGACGTCGATGAAAGATATCAAAATAAGTACCAAAATATTGGGCATGGTAGGCACACTATTGCTGCTGATGGCATTTTGCACTGGTTTTGGACTTTGGAAAATCGATCGTGTCGGCGACAAGCTCAAAGCAATCGCTGAAGACGATATCCCGATGACCGAGGCCATTGCCGAAATCACAACAGGCCAGTTGGGACAAGCGATTGCGTTTGAACGGGTTCTGCGGTTTGGAGAGATGGTGCCCGATCCGGAATCATCCGCCATCGGCCTCAAAGAGGCGGTGGCCAAATACGCGGCGGACTCCCGGAAGGTTAGTGCCGTCATTAAGAAGGCACGCGACATCGTGCGGCATTCATTGGCTTCTACCGTCGATGATACCATGCAGCAGGAGCTGGAAAAAATCGGCGATCAGGTTGAAGCGATCGCAAAACAACACCAAGTGTATGAAAAGCATTCCCATGAAGTGTTTGAACTGATCGAGAAAGATGAATTATACGAAGCTGAAGTGCTGAGAGACACAGTAGCGGTGGAAGAAAAAAAGCTCGGTCTGGCGTTGGACGCCCTTTTAAAGCACATTGGAAAATTCGCCCATAATTCCGCACTGCAAGCTGAAAAAGATAAGCGTAGCGCCTTCTCGGGAATGATGGCCATAACGATTGCCTCATTGATTATCGGGCTGCTAATGGGTGTGGTTCTGACGCGAGCCATCACACAGCCACTTAAAAAAGGCGTCGGTTTTGCCAGATCACTTGCCGACGGCGATTTGACCCACACATTGGCTGTGGGCCAGAAAGATGAAATCGGCGAATTGGCCGATGCCCTGAATCGAATGGGAACCAACTTAAGGCAGATGTTTAAAAAAACAGTCGAGGGGGTCGACACGTTGACCAACGCTTCCTCCGAACTTTCGACCATCTCCCAGCAACTGGCTACGGGGGCCGAACAGACTTCCGGAAAATCCAATCAGGTCGCTGCCGCAACAGAAGAGATGAGCGCCAATATGAATGGCGTTGCCGCTGCATCTGAGCAAGCCTCCACCAATGTTCAAATGGCCGCAGCAGCATCCGAGCAGATGAGCGCCACGATCAGTAAGATTGCCGGCAGCACGGAAAAGGGGCGCATGGTTGCGGGCGACGCCGTCAAACATGCTGAAAACGTTTCGGCACGGGTCGCCGCGCTTGGCGCGTCCGCCTCCGATGTCGGCAAGGTCACCGACACCATCAGTGAGATCAGCGAACAAACCAATCTGTTGGCGCTGAATGCCACCATCGAGGCCGCCCGGGCGGGAGAAGCAGGCAAGGGATTTGCCGTGGTAGCCAATGAAATCAAGGAGCTG
>JASFGJ010000427.1:0-4397 GCA_050123815.1 Desulfobacteraceae bacterium | reverse complement strand
GGCAGGTCGTCCTCGATCCTTAATAGACAACCGCCGATGCTGAGATTCGCTATCTGTTCGGTGGTATAGCTGATATCACCCACGGTAAGTTCCACAGGCATATCAAAGAATATGCGGCTAAACCGTCTCTTTTCTTCAGTCATGACATCTCCTTTATATAGGCTTTACAGCCTATATTAACGCATCCCGGCCCGCGCATACAGGTCGAAAAAATGATGCGTGGGCCCGTGGCCTTTGCCGATCTCCAGAGAATGGGCGATGGCGCCGCTGACATAGTCCTTGGCACGGGCAACGGCATCGAAAAACGAAAATCCCAGCGCCAGGTGGGCCGCAATGGCCGATGAAAAGGTGCAGCCGGTGCCGTGGGTATTCAGGGTGTCGATGCGTGGTGCCTGAATCGATTCGAAACGTTTCCCATCATACAAAATGTCCGTGGCCGACGCTCCTTGCATATGGCCGCCTTTGACAACGACCTTTGCGGCGCCCAATTCCAGGATCTTGCGGGCACAATCGTGCATCTGCCCCTCAGATGCAATGCGCATATGGGTGAGAGCCTCCGCCTCGTGGATGTTCGGGGTGACCACCTCGGCCAATGGAAACAATTTTTCGATCAAGGCCTGTTGGGCATCGCTGTTGAGAAGGGCGTACCCGCTTTTCGAGATCATTACCGGATCGAGCACCACCGCCGGTGCCGTCACCTTGGTCAATGCCTCTGCAATCGCCTCGATCAAGGCGACACTGGCGACCATGCCGATCTTTACGGCGTTTATGGTGATATCATCGAACAGGCAAATGATCTGATCGTGAACGATCTTGGGTTCGATCTCCTGGATGGCGTAGACCTTTTGCGTGTTTTGCACGGTCACGGCAGTCACGGCGCTCATCCCGAAAACGCCCAGGGCCTGAAACGTCTTCAAATCGGCCTGGATACCCGCTCCGCCGGAGCTATCGGATCCTGCAATGGTCAGAGCCACTTTAATCGCATCGTTCAAACGATCTCTCCTTGCTCGAAACCACGGCGCCATTGTTTGAAACGCTGCACCTTGTCGAGACCATAAGGCATCAGCTGCGCAATGACGGCGTCTGTCGATTTCTCCCGGGTGCCGTTGGTTTTGGAGAAAAATTTATCGGCATAGCAGATGATTTTCTCTTCCAGCGTGACGGGCACCATATCTCTCACCGGAAGGGCAAGCCGCTGCTTTTGAATATCCCTGATCGTAATGCCGACGCCCACATGCCGTTCACAAACCATGGCGTGCCGGGGCAGGCCGTGGTGCTCCAGCATTTTTCGGCCTTCAACGCCATGGCAGATATAGGGAAGATTGCCGTTGCAGCCGATCCGGCCGGCAAAGGTTTTGATGATTCCGATATCGTGCAGCATGGCTGCTTCAGCGATCAGCTTCAGGTCCGGCTTGGCATTCGCAAAGCGCCGGGCAATCGTCAACGCTTTGTCCCGCACCGCCCGGCTGTGCGCAATCAGCTTTTTGGCCAGCGCCGATTCGGGCCGGTAGTATTGATAGATGATGTCGAGTGGATCCATGGGAATTCAATCGCATGACTGCAGTGCAACCGCCATGGTCAGGCGCCCGCTCCCAATAAAACCCCTTCAATGAAGGTGTCCAGGTTGCCGTCCAACACCGCGTTGATATTGCCGATCTCAATATTGGTGCGATGATCCTTCACCATCTGGTAAGGGTGCATCACATAGGAACGGATCTGGTTGCCCCAGGCAATCTCCTCCTTGCTGTCGTGCAACTCTTGCAACTGTTCATCCTGCTTTCGCTTTTCGTGTTGATACAGACGCGCCCGCAGCACTTTCATGGCCATTTCCTTGTTTCGATGCTGGGATTTTTCCTGCTGACACTGAACCACAATATTGGTGGGCAAATGGGTGATACGCACCGCGCTGGATGTCTTATTAACATGCTGACCGCCGGCACCGCTGGCCCGGTAAGTGTCGATCCGCAAATCCTTGTCGTCGATATCCACCGAGATCTCTTTGTCAATGTCCGGATAGACGAACACCGATGCAAAGGAGGTCTGGCGCTTTCCGCTGGCATTGAAGGGTGAAATGCGTACCAGCCGGTGAACGCCGATTTCGGATTTCAAGTACCCATAGGCATGGTTGCCTTTGACCGTGAACGTGGCGCTTTTTGTTCCGGCTTCGTCTCCGGGCTGCAGGTCGATGATTTCCGTTTTATAGCCCCGATGTTCGGCCCAACGCAAATACATGCGGAACATCATTTCGGCCCAATCCTGGGCATCGGTCCCTCCGGCCCCGGCGTTTATCGAAACGATGGCATTGCTGGCATCGTGTTCACCGTCCAGCATCATGTCGATGGAGAAGCCATGGACGCTGGTTTCGAGCGTCTGTGTCTGGGCCGCCACTTCCGCCAGGGCCTGATCGTCATTTTCCTCCTGGGCCATCGACAGCAACAACTCATTGTCCTCGGTCTCCGATAACAACTCCTGGTAAGTGTCGATACGGCTCGTCAGAGAGGTGCGCTCTTTCAGTATCGGCGCTGCTTTTTCCGGTGAGTCCCAAAAACCGTCTTTGGCGATTTGGGCTTCCAGTTCCTGTAAGCGTGATTTAAGGGCAGGCAGGTCAAAGACAATCTCCGAGTTGGTGGAGTTTGGCTTTCAGGTTCTTAAGGGATTGTTTGAGTTCTACAGACATGGGGTTACCTCCATTTTCTTTATTGTCACCATATTTTACAAATTTAGGGCCTGGGATCAACTGATTAATGATAGGCCTGTGAAATTTTGATGCAATCAATATTAAGTGTTTTTTATGCAATGTCTAATGTTTGTGTGCTGGATTGGATCCGGCCTATCAAGTTTAAAGTTTAAAGTTTAAAGTGTTAAGTTGATGAATCCTGCCGATTTTATAGTTAATCTTTTCTTAAAGAGGCTCAATGCGAATCGCATATTATTGCGATTTGGACTTTTTGCGTTTCGCTGAGAATTGCCGGATCAGTATAAATGTCGGCAGGCCGAAGGAGAGGATTGCCAGGGGCCAGTCGCCCCATCGACTGTAGAGGGATCTCATCGTTAACAACGCTATCGATTCTGTTGCCGAAGCCTCTTGATTCAGTTGGGTGGTCTTTAAAATGCGTCCACAGGGATCAATAAAGCCACTGATCCCCGTATTGGCCGCCCGGGCGAGAAAACGCCGGTTCTCCACCGACCGTAAGACCGCCATCGAGAAGTGTTGATAAGGGGCGCCGGTTCGGCCGAACCAGGCATCGTTTGTAATATTGACCAAAAGGTTGGCGCCGTTTTGGACCATATCGCGAGACAGGCCCGGAAAAATTACCTCATAGCAAATCTGCATGCCGATGTTATGGTCCTGCCATTTGAGTGTGTTGCCGGTTTTGCCGCGTTTAAAATCGCCAACCTGCGCCACCAGTTTATCAATAAAGGGCAACCAGCGTTTGATCGGCACGTATTCGCCAAAAGGCACCAGGTGGACTTTGTCGTATCTGCCGTCGGGGTTGCCCTGTGGATCTATCAAATATGCACTGTTATAGTAGATTTGTTTATTTTGCGCGTTGGCATAGGACGGGCTGCCGATTATGAAGGGGATGCCGATGCTGCGGATACTTTCCACCACCATGGCTGATAATATCTTGTCATGCAAAAAGAAAAATGGTGTGGCGGTTTCCGGCCAGATGATCAAATCGAGCGCTTCAGTGGCGGCAGCCTCCGACAATCGCTTGTATTTGACGGTGGTCAGGGTTTGAAATCGGGTATCCCACTTATTTGCCTGATCAATATTGCCCTGCACCACTGCCACCTTTGCGGTTTTTGCCCGGGAGACTGCGCGGTCCACCGAGCCGAGCCGAATAATGCCATAAAAGGCAACCGCACAAAGTGCCAATGCCATAACTACCGTGGATGCAACCACGCAGCGCCGGGTAATTTGATGGTTCCGCCAGGGTTTGTCCAACCAGTGCAGCATCAGTAAGGCCAGGGTTGTGTTGAACCACACCACCAGCGTCGATACGCCGTAAACACCGAAAATGTCTGCAAACTGAACGGTCCACAGATGGTCGTACTGGCTGTAGCCCAGCAGTTCCCAGGGAAAACCGGTAAAAAGCCGGGTTCGCAGGAATTCAAGCGCGGTCCATGCCAGTGGCGACACAACCAGCACCAGGCCCGGACCGGCTTTGATAAAACTCAGCAAAGCGGTATAGATCGCAGGAAAGAGCGCCAGAAATCCTGACAGGGCTAACAACAGGATGATACTCTGGAGCCATGGCAGCCCTCCATAGGTATGCATGGTATGCGCGGTCCAATAGACTAAACTCAGATAGTGCGCAAGACCGGTGGCCAACCCAAGGCAAAAAGAAGTTTGCCATCGGGTCTCACGCACCGCCATCAGCAGCGACACCAGC
>JASFGJ010000426.1:0-4397 GCA_050123815.1 Desulfobacteraceae bacterium | reverse complement strand
GATATTATTGCCGTCTTCGATTGCCTGGGGAATCTTGCGCTTGCTGCTGTAAAGACTGCCCAGAATCACAGGATGGGACGGGTCGTTGTTGAAATAGCCCAGAACGACCTCGTCGCCGATTTCAGGATAGAAAAATGCGCCGAATTCTTCCGAAGCATAAAATCCGGCCAGGCGGGCCCAGACACCCTGGGATTGAGCCTGCATGACCGGTACGGTGACCTTGACGCGGTACTGGCCGGTGGGATCTTCATGAATCTGGGCCACCACGCCGATCTGCAATCCGTCCACGCCGGGCAGCAGGCCGGATGCGGCCGGGGCCTGAACGCTTTTGGCTTCGACAAACCAATCGGGCGCCAACCCGAACCAGACGGTGGAGATCCAATCGCCCCCGGCAATCATATGGGTGACGGCAGCCACAAAGACCGGTCCGTTGAAGCGGTCGCCGGCACCGGCCAGTTCGACCAGATCCCCCGGGATCACCTTTGCGCTGCCTTGAAACTTCATCCGCCCGAGAATGCGCGCCAGGCCCGATTTGACTTGCTGGGCCTCGGTCCAGATTTTGAGGCCGTCCCGATCCAACGGGGTCGAGGTTTGCAGTCGAAAATCGTCCAGGCCGATCACCTTTGCCAAATCCTTTGAGGAAAGATTGCCCTGCTTGTTTAGCGATTGTGACCCGCTCTTCACTTCCACCACATTTTGGTTCTGCATGTCCCAGGCAGTCCCTTTGACTGATGCGAACTGGCTGCGGGCGTCCATGCCGGCCTCGAGTTCCATCAAATCGTGACCGTATGTCACCGTCAGTTTGGGGCTGGCATCCACCTTGGGTGGGGCTACCGTCACCTTGCTGTCGTTGACGATTACGATCTGCCCGTTGACTTCCGCCCGCGACAGCATGAAGTCCCAATCGGTGCAGTAGTATTGCACCAATTCTTTATATTGTATCTGGGTGGCGGCCACGTCCGCCGACAGCTCTCCATAGTTGCCGATCAGCTCTTTGAGAATATCGCTGTCTTTTTTATCCATGAAATTTGCGTTTTTACGCCCGACAGTCATCTTGACGGCCGGGTCCCGGCATTCGATCATCAGACGCGACTGGTTGTCTCCATAAATCCGGATGCTGTGCCGGATCACAAATCCTTCGAAAATCGTATCCACATCGTTGCCGTATCCCGCCTGAATGGTGATCGAACTGCCCGGTTTGAAATCGTCGGTGTTGCTGATGGGAAAATCGGTCTTGGGCATGTCCCCGTCGGATAACTCGATTTGAGCCCAAGGGACTTTGTTGACCGACTTCTCCACCTGGATCGATACAATGCGATAGGTGTCGTCCATGGCGCGGCCGTTGATCTTTAGGACCAGTTTGATGGTGGCGCTTCCCTCGATTCCGGGTGAATCCGGCATGGTCTACCTCAGCGGCGGAAATACAATTCGCGTTCCGGGAGCGATCTCCCGGAAGTTGGTGATGTCGTTATGGCGCGCCACGGCAGCGTATTGCGTGGCGTCGTCGTAAATGCGGTGGCACAGCAACGGCAGTGAATCGCCTGCATTGAATTGAACAATGTGGGTCATGTCCGGTGATGTGCGAGCCGCTCGACGGGCCTCCTCCTGAGTACTTAAAAAACCTGCAAACGTCATTTTGATCTTGGCCCGCAGTGGATCCCCTCCGGGTGTAAACAAAGTATAGGTGGACGACATGGTTTTAAGCCGGCCGAAGAAGAGCAGGCTGCCCCACAGCAACCTTACGTAGTTGGGCTCATGGTTTTTTCCGTTGTAAGTGTACACGATTTCATTCAACTTTTCGATTTGAGCTTTGACATCGGAAGAACCTTTGACCACACCGGTGTTGTCCAGCACAATCTCGAAGTCGATGGATTCCGGATTGATGTTGGCGAATTTCAGGTCGGATCCCAGCTGGCCTTGGGTCTTTGTCCGGTCGTAATTGATCGAGTAGCCATGGCTGAATTGGCTCGGGTTTAGCAGGACCTCGAAGGTCTTGCTCTTGTCCGGCTTCTTCTTTTCGTCGCACGGACAGATTTTCAACTTGGTCAATTTTTGGTCCATGATGGGATTTACCGCTCTCTTTCCTGTTGCTGCCGCTGCCGGATCAGTTCGCTGCACGCCTCCATGATTTCAATCCTGAACAGTTCCGGATCGAAATCGTTTTTGTTGCAAGTGCTCACAGACAGTGCCGGCTCTTGCACCGTGGCGTTGACCACCATTTGTCGAATCTCGATGCTCATGGATTCTTCCTCCGGAGAGGCTATATAAGCTTGGTTGCAGCCGCCACGACCTTTTCGAGCAACGACGGCGCTCCTTCCTCACGCCGGCTTGTACTGTACGCCAGTTCGATCTTTTCGATGGCCACGGCATTTTTGGTGGCATTGAAATTCTCCACCTCCCAATTGACCGGATAGGCATCGGCAAAGGACCACATCCGGGCGGCCGCTCCTTTTTCATTGAGCAGCATGACATGGATCAGTTTGGGTTCGATGGGTTTGCTGAAACCATCTTCTAAAACCGCCTTGCACCACTTGACCAGGGGCGAGTCATCCGGTGCGATGCCGCGCTTGAGCACAAGCTTTGGGTGTTTCACGGCTTTGGGCAGTTGGTGTACGAACCGGTTTTCACCCCCTTCGGCATACGGTTCGGTTTCGATCTGCGAACCGATGCCCGACACCTCTTGAAACGCGGCGTCTTCATCTCCCTTTGCCGAGAAGGTCACTTTGAAGTAAAACGCCGGTAGCGGATAGTCGTAATCGTCGGCCTTGAACATGAAACACCTCAAACATCATCAGCGGATAAAGGGTAACCAGTCCGAAATGATTGTTTATGGGTTATCGATGGCGATGCCCTCATGGACGATCTCGATACTTTCGATGGCCACTTCGTTGCCGTTCGATTTCAGGTCGGTGCCGGTGATTTTAGTGGGCCAGGCATTTTTAACGGACCACACCATGGTGGCGCTGCCGCCTTCATCCAGCAGACTGATGGTCAATGGGATGCGTTTGACCGTATTCATCTTGATCTGCGAGAACCAATCCCAGAATTTATTGTCAGACTTGAAGATGCCCTTTTTCATGGTGATGTTGCCGGACTTTTGAAGCCCCGGCATTTTGATCACGGAAAACTCCTTGCTGTTGCCGTGCCGGTATTCAATGGGCTGAGCTTCAATGTCCAGGCCTGAGACCTCCTGAAAGGAGAGCTCTTCAGAGTCCCATTTGACCTGGAAGTAGAATTTCGGCAATGGCCACACACTTGTGGATTGGGCGCTGCCGTCGTCTGCCATGGTTTGCCTCCTTTATCTGTAAAATCTTTAGATGCGGCTGTGGAGAACCAGATGACGTGTTGCCGTACACCTGACGTAGGACCTGGTACTACGATTTCTGCATCTGTTGTTGGAACGTGATTTCAATGAATTCGGCCGGGCGGATCATCGCCACCAGAACCGTCACACGTAAGATGCCGTCCAGGATATCGTTGGGTGTCATGGTTTCGCCGAGGCCGACGTGAACGCTAAAAGCGTCCGCCGCCGCCGACCCGGCCAATCCGCCCCGTTTCCAGATACCGGTCAGAAAGTTGTTGATCATGCTCTTGATGGTCACCCAGGTGTTGGCATCGTTGTTTTCAAACACATAGGCCTTTGTGGCCAGCCGGATCGACTCCTCAAGCATAATCATGGTGCGCCTCACGTTGATATAGCGCCAATCCTGGCTGTTGCCGTCAAGGGTGCGCGCGCCCCACACCAGGGTGCCTTCGCCGATGAATGGACGTATGGCGTTGATCGATTTGCCCTGGGTCGTCACGTTCAGATCTTCCTGATCGTCGTGGGTGATGTTGACGGCCGGCGACACCACGGCATTGAGACTGACGTTGGCCGGCGCCTTCCAGACCCCGCGCGAATTATCGACCATGGTATAGATGCCGGCCATGGCGCCGCTGGGCGGCAGCAGATTGAGCTTGTTCGTCATCTCTTTGATCATGGTGGTGTAAAGCGGGCTCATCTGGGCCAGGGTTTTGTTTAACAGCATTTTTGACGAACGCACATCCTCTTCGGGAAGGCCTTTCCAATCCTTGGTGATGTTGTTGACGGCTTCGATCTGCTGGGCCGTTTTTACAGCTGCGTCAGCCGGCGGGGCAGCCGGCAGGCCGAGTTCGGTACGCAAGAGTCCCTGAAGGATCTTCGGGTTGGAGAAGTTCTCGAAGCCCAGCTCCGACTCTTGGACAATGGAGGTGTTGAGCCAGGGATAGTAGGCTGCCGAAAAATCGAGAAAATTAATGCCAAGTGCATCTCGAAAGTTGTCGATGCAATCGCCGGAAGGATCCTGGCGACTGTTGAAGCCGGCCGGGATATCGAGGATGGCGACCCGATCGCGCATCTTGTCGCCGCAATGCATTAA
>JASFGJ010000425.1:0-4403 GCA_050123815.1 Desulfobacteraceae bacterium | reverse complement strand
TCGCTGATGCTGATGACCACCAAAATGCCTGCGCTGGATGAGATGATGAAACTGGCCGGCTAATCGGTCTGCAGATTCAATCGATTAGATCGTAACTGAAAAAAGACCCTTTCCCAATTGGTATTGCAGGGAAAGGGTCTTTTTTATCTGAAACCGCTTCTAGAATCCGAGAACCTCTTTCAAGAATTGCCCCGTATCCGAATTGGGCATCAGTGCCAGATCTTCCGGTGCGCCGGTGCCGATCACATAGCCCCCCCCGTCGCCGCCTTCCGGTCCCAGATCAATGACATAATCGGCGCATTTGATCACATCCAGGTTGTGTTCGATGACAACCACCGTATTGCCGGTATCCACCAAACGGTTGAGAACCTGAAGCAGTCGGTTGATGTCGTCCATGTGCAGACCCGTGGTCGGCTCATCGAGGATATACAAGGTGCGACCGGTGCTTTTTTTGCTTAATTCGCGCGATAGTTTGATTCGTTGGGCCTCACCACCCGACAAGGTCGTGGCCGGCTGCCCCAGATGAATATATCCCAAACCGACATCGACAAGGGTTTGCAGCTTATCACGGATAGCGCCGATATTTTTGAAATAGTCCAATGCCTGATTGACCGTCAGGTCCAGGATTTCGGCGATGTTCTTCCCTTTGTACCGAACTTCAAGTGTCTCGCGGTTGTATCGCTTTCCATGGCAAACCTCGCAAGGCACAAAGATATCCGGAAGAAAATGCATCTCGATCTTTACGATGCCGTCTCCGACGCAGGCTTCACAGCGCCCGCCTTTGACATTAAAGCTGAACCGTCCCGGCTTGTAGCCTCGCATTCGAGCCTCAGGCGTCTTTGAAAAC
Source organism: Desulfobacteraceae bacterium (assembly GCA_050123815.1). Classification (GTDB taxonomy): domain Bacteria; phylum Desulfobacterota; class Desulfobacteria; order Desulfobacterales; family Desulfosarcinaceae; genus JARRKU01. The sequence goes on along the minus strand of JASFGJ010000425.1, from coordinate 3,556 downwards.
AGATCGCGAATGAAAGAAAGGACGTTGGTATAGGTGCCGGGATTGGATCGCGGCGTTCTTCCGATCGGAGCCTGGTCGATGTTGATGACCTTGTCGATATGACGTAATCCATGGACCACTTGGTGCCTTCCCACAAGATTCCGACTGCGATAAAGGTGTCGGCAGGCGGCTGGATAGAGCGTGTCGATAACAAGTGACGATTTGCCGGAGCCGGAGACTCCGGTCACGCAGGTGAGACATCCCGTGGGAAACGTTGCCTGAATCGTTTTCAGGTTGTTGTGGGATGCGCCCTCGATCGTGATGGCGGTATCATTGGCGGGCCGCCGACGCGTGGGGATCGGGATGCTCAAATTTCCGGATAAGTAGCACCCGGTCAATGACTCCCGGGACGAGTGCAGCGCCTGGGCAGGACCGGAAAATACAACACGTCCTCCTTTGCTTCCCGCACCGGGACCGATATCGATCACATGATCGGCCGCGTAAATGGTTTCCGTGTCATGCTCGACCACCAGCACCGTGTTTCCCGTGTCGCGTATTCGCAGAAGGGATTGTATCAGCTTTCGGTTGTCTTTTTGGTGAAGACCAATGCTTGGCTCGTCCAGAACGTAAAGCACACCGGTGAGCTTGGCTCCGATTTGGGTGGCCAGACGAATTCTCTGGCTCTCGCCGCCAGAGAGTGTGTGGGCCGGTCGATCGAGGGTCAGGTAATCCAAGCCTACGTCTTGCAGAAATTCTAGTCTCTGGATCGTCTCTTTGCTGATTTTTTCCGCTATCAGGGCGCGCTGGCCTTCAAGGCGCAAGTCACGGAAGAACCCAAGCGCCTGCCGTATGGTCAGCGCCGCGACTTCAGGGATGGCTCGCCCCCTAATTTTTACCGAAAGGCTCTCTTTGCGCAGGCGGGCGCCGTTGCACGACGGGCAGGGACGAAATATCATGAACTGCTGAATCTCTTCCCGGACTTGACTGGATTCGGTTTCACGGTACCGCCTTTCAAGTTGAGGAATCAGGCCTTCAAAGGGCTTGTCATAAATTTGGGGGCCATTTTCGCGAGCGACCGTAAAGCGGATCGATTGCTTTCCGCTGCCGTAAAAAAGGGCCTGCCGGAACGCTTCGGGAAGATTTTCAAACGGCGTATAAATATCTGTTTTAAATGTTTCAGTCAGCGCGTCAAGAAACTCGGCAAAGTAAATTGAGTCGCGACCGGCCCATACACTGACCGCTCCTTCTCGTAAGGTGCGTTTTTGGTCCGGCACCAGCAGATCGGGGTCGAGCATGCTGCGAGTCCCCAGTCCGTCGCATTCATTGCAGGCACCGACAGGTGAATTAAAAGAGAAACTGGCGGGTGAAAAATCACCATAACGGACGTCGCATCTCGAGCATGCTGCTTTTTCGCTGAAGGTTAACAGATCCAGCACCTTGCTGCCCGGATCTTGCATCTGAACCAATGCCCGTCCGTTTGACAAGGACAAGGCAAGTTCAAGAGAGTCCGCCAGACGATTGCGTATATTTTTTTTAAGTATGAGACGGTCGACAACCACTTCAATGGTATAGGCGCGCTCTTTGCGAAGCCCGGAAACCTCATCGATGGCAAGGATATCTCCGTTGATCCGCACCCGGGCAAAGCCTTCGCGCCTCAGACGGTTGATGAGTTTCCGATGGGTTCCTTTCTGGTTCTGGATCAGCGGCGCCATTATAATAATTCGGTCCCCTTCCGAATGGTCCGTTACCTGGTCGACCATTTGGTCTATGCTTTGAGAAGTGATCGGCTGTCCGCACTTGTAACAGTGAGCTTCACCGATCCTTGCAAAGAGCAGGCGCAGATAATCATAGATTTCAGTGACCGTTCCGACGGTTGAGCGCGGGTTGTGTCCGGCGATTTTCTGTTCGATGGCGATGGCCGGTGAGAGTCCTTCAATCAGATCGGCATCCGGTTTTTGCATGCGTTCGAGAAATTGCCGTGCATAGGTGGATAAGGATTCGACATAGCGGCGCTGGCCTTCTGCATACAACGTGTCGAAGGCAAGTGTGGATTTGCCCGATCCCGACAAGCCGGTGATGACCACCAGCTTGTCGCGCGGGATATCGACATTGATGTTTTTTAAATTGTGCTGGCGTGCGCCGCGTATCTTGATGTACTTCATTGCTGTTGGATGTTTCTTTGGTGTCATATTCAAACCAGTGGATAAATTAACGCCGGTACGGAAAATTGTAAACCATTTCCTTTCATCGTCACCCGGCGATGACTGCAAATGGCCGGTGCAGCCGTCAGGTGGGCGCGCTAACGCGAACCTGACAGATCATTAAAGGAGAAAATAAAGGCTCGATGGACCATTTTTGAGAATCCCGAATGATTGCGATAATTTAAATTTCGGCCACAGAGGGGCACCAATAAAATTTGAAAATTGACGAAATTCAAAGGAAATAGCAGAAAAATGAAGAAAGGCAGTTGTGCACATCTTGTTGATAACTTTGGATCTGCTTAAAATAGTTGAGGAAATACCGGTAACCCCGACGCCTGAATTTAGCGGGAGTGGCCGCGTCAATTTAATAATTTAATAAAGAATACAAATGGATGAGGTGTATTAGGGTTGTGTTAGATTTTTAACAGAAGAATTAGCGTCTTTCGGTTTGACATCATTGCCTCGGTGCTCTATTTTTTCGCCATACTTCACTGGCGGAGCTACTGTTACAAATAATCCAAATTAATTAACAGAAACTGTTTGATTTCCTTGGTTTTTAATGGGCGATTCATTGTTGAGTGGCGTTGCAGGTTGATTAGTTGAATGACAAGGTGTTAAATGATGAGTCAAATTTGGCAAGCGGTTAAAACAGTTTTGGCAAAAAGAATTCCCGAGCACTCCTTTGCCATGTGGATTGAACCTTTGACGGTAGATCAATCCGGCAAAGAACAGATACGGCTGGCGTGTCCCAATATATTTTTTCGCCGCCGCGTGCTGGAACATTTCGGACCGTTGATACAAAGTGAGTTGGACCATGCGGCGGGTCACTCTATCCATATGGACTTGGTGGTATCCCAAAGCAAAGAGGACGACACCGTTTGTGAAGCGCCACAAGCACCACAACAGCTTCCATTGCCAAACATGACGGTTCAGCCGCATTACGGACGCCTGTTGAGACAAGACTTTACTTTCGACCAGTTCGTGGTCGGAAAAAATAACGATTTTGCCTATTCTGCAGCCTTAGCCCTGGCGGCACAAGACAGCTTCCAACAGCACGCACTGTTTCTGCTGTCGAAAACGGGTATGGGCAAGAGCCATCTCTCACAGGCGATTGGGCATCACATTATGCACGAGAGTCCCGCGGAACGTGTTTACTATATGACGGCCGAGGACTTTACCAGTGAGATGGTTGCATCGTACAAAACCAATACCATCAACCGGTTCAAGAAAAAATATCACAAAAACTGTGATGTGCTGTTGCTCGAGGATGTTCACTATCTAAGCGGCAAAGAGCGGACACAGATTGAGCTGGCGCATACCTTGGATTCGTTGTTCAATGAAAACAAGAAGATCATATTCTCCAGCTGTTACCGGCC
>JASFGJ010000424.1:0-4412 GCA_050123815.1 Desulfobacteraceae bacterium | reverse complement strand
AGACTTTCCAACCAATGAAATTAAGCGACCAAAAGCAGGCCTTGTTGCGCACACTTCCGGGAGTCGATCGTCTGTTGGTTCAGGTGCAGCAGAACCAGGCAGTGCAGGACGTTCCCAAACGGGTATTCCTTTTCGCCATCCGTGACACATTAGAAAGGCTGCGCAAAACGATCCTATCCATTACCGATGCCACCGAACTGCCCGAGATAAATGAATCGGTATTAATGGATCAGATTGTGTCACGCGCACTCAAACTTCAGAAGAACAATCTGATCCGGGCCGTCAATGCAACCGGTGTGGTTGTGCATACAAACCTGGGCCGTTCCTGCCTGGCGCCAACGGCCATCGAAAATCTGGTCCGTATTGCCGGCAACTATTCCAATTTGGAATTCGATCTGAAAGCCGGAAAACGTGGCTCACGCTACCGCGCCGTTGAAGCGCTGCTATGTGAACTCAGCGGCGCCGAGGCGGCCATGGTTGTTAACAACAATGCCGCTGCAGTGCTACTCTGTCTCGATACACTGGCCCGAGGCAAACGTGTTGTTCTCTCGCGGGGCGAAATGGTGGAAATCGGCGGATCCTTCCGCATCCCGGATGTGATGGCCAAAAGCGGAGCAATCCTTACAGAAGTCGGTACAACCAATCGAACCCACCTGAAAGATTATGAAAACGCAATCAGCAGCGAAACCGGATTGCTGCTCAAGGTCCACACAAGCAATTATCGTATCGTGGGATTTACGGCATCGGTCGAGTTGCCCGACCTTGTCGCGCTGGCAAAAAAATTCGAACTCCCGGTAATGGAGGATCTGGGCAGCGGCAACCTCATCCAGTTCGAAACAGCCCAGCTTGCCTCCGAGCCCACTGTCCAGGTATCCGTACAAGCAGGTGCGGATGTCGTCACATTCAGCGGTGACAAGTTGCTTGGGGGCCCGCAGGCAGGCCTCATCGTGGGTAAAAAAGCCATTGTAGACCGAATTAAAGCCAATCCACTGACGCGCGCTCTGCGGATTGACAAGTTAACCCTGGCGGCGTTGGAGTCTACCCTGCGGCTGTATCGGGATATTCCGAAGGCCCTGGCGCAGATACCAACCCTGCGGATGCTCTGCAGTCAGCTGCCGGAGATCGAACAGCTTGCCCGACAACTTGCCGATGCGCTGGACAAGTTAAAAAACGAACGCCTTCGTACAACATTATGTGATCTTCCATCACGGGTCGGCGGCGGCGCACTGCCGACCATTGAGCTGCCCAGCTGTTGCGTAGGTGCAGCGATCCAGGGATTGTCTGCCAATGCCATTGACAAGGCCTTTCGGGCCAATGATCCGCCCATTATCGGCCGGATCGAAAACGACCTGTACATCATCGACCCGCGAACTGTTTTGAAAGATGAGGCGGAACTGATCGTACGGGCATTTGAGCGATTATTGGAAATGACTGCCACTTGATTTTTTCGCGGCAATCGTTATAGTCAGGGGTCGATTAATAAAGGCTTTAAGATAATAAATTTGGCAAGGATAGAGGGAGGAAGCTGTATTGGAATACCCCGACGACCGAAAACGCAGTCCAAATTAATTATCTTAAAGCCTATAGGGTTCCAAAGGAGTGACGTAGATGCCCATATTCGAATACCACTGCAAAGGGTGCGGAGTCGATTTTGAACGTCTGGTGTTTGGTAATGAAACACCGATATGCCCCAATTGCGATAGTCCCGAGGTCAACAAACTGATGTCTGCCTGCGGCTTTCTCTCCAAAGGATCCGAAGGTCAAACCGTCAGCTCATCGTCATCATCCTGCGGCGGCTGCAAAGCCACAAGCTGCGCCGGCTGCGGTCAATAATGAAAAAAACAATTCGAATCGGCTCACGCGGGAGCCAGTTGGCCTTGTGGCAGGCCGGATGGGTTCAAACGCAGATCAATCAAAACCACCCGGACTACACCACACAACTGGTTATCATCAAAACCACGGGTGATAAAATCACGGATGTCCCCCTGGCCAAAGTGGGCGGCAAAGGCTTGTTTGTAAAAGAGATAGAAGAGGCACTGTTGGACGGCCGTATCGATATTGCCGTCCATAGCATGAAAGATATGCCGTCGGAAATCCCACCCGGCCTGTGCATCGGCGCTGTACCTCGACGAGAAAACCCTTTGGACGCCCTTGTTTCGGATCGGCATGCCTCCATCGATGCCCTCCCGCAGGGGGCCCGTCTGGGAACCGGCAGCCTGCGGCGCGCGGCGCAGCTGCTGCATTATCGACCGGATTTAAATATCGCCCCGCTAAGAGGCAACCTCGATACCAGGCTCAAGAAACTTGCCGATACGGATCTGGATGCCATTGTTTTGGCCTCAGCCGGTCTTAAACGGCTGGGAATGGCGGATAGGATCACGACCTATATTGAACCGCAAATCATGCTGCCCGCGGTCGGCCAAGGCGCACTGTGCATTGAAGGCCGGATCAATGACAAGGAAATCGGCCCGATCGTTTCAGGCCTGGATCACACGGAATCGCATATCGCCGTGCTGGCAGAACGCGCCTTCTCCCAGCGCCTCGAAGGCGGTTGTCAGGTGCCGATTGCGGCACACGCCACCCTCGACGGTCATCGGGTGCAAATTTCGGGTATGGTTGCAGAGTTGGACGGTCGCCTGGTGCTCAAAGACACGGTAGCAGGATCTTCCGATCAGGCGGCCGCTTTAGGACTGAAACTGGCTGAAAATCTACTGGCTCAAGGGGCCGGCCCAATATTACAGAGGATAATGCACAATGCCCAATGACACCAACGGCAAGGTCTATTTGGTGGGTGCTGGTCCCGGAGACCCGGAACTCATCACCGCCAAAGGCCTGCGCTGTATCGCGGAAGCTGACGTGTTAATCTATGACTATCTTGCTGCCAAGGCCCTGCTGCACCACGCCCGCAATGATTGTGAGCGGATCTATGTCGGAAAAAAAGGCGGCGATCATACCCTGTCCCAGGATGGGATCAATCGGTTGATTGCCGATAAAGCGCGGGATGGAAAAATTGTGACGCGCCTTAAAGGCGGGGATCCGTTCATCTTTGGCCGCGGAGGTGAAGAGGCGGAAATCCTCGAGCAGGCAGGAATTGCATTTGAAATCGTACCGGGTGTAACATCGGCCATCGCCGCACCGGCCTATGCCGGCATTCCATTGACCCATAGACAATACACCAGCACGGTGGCCTTTATCACAGGACACGAAGATCCAACTAAAAATGAATCAAATATCGACTGGCAGGCGCTGGCGACCGGAATCGGAACACTGGTTTTTTTAATGGGCGTTAAAAACCTGCCCAAAATCGTTGCGCAATTAAGCAAACACGGACGGGCATCACATACACCGGTGGCCCTTGTCCGATGGGGTACGACAACCCGACAGCGAACCGTCACCGGAACGCTGGAAAACATTGTCCAGCGCGCGGACAAGGCCGGCCTAAAAGCACCGGCGATTGTCGTCGTCGGCGAAGTCGTCGGCCTGCGTGACACGCTGCAATGGTTCGAAAAACGTCCCTTGCTGGGCAAACGCATCGTCGTCACACGGGCCCGCGCCCAAGCCAGTGACTTGGTGCAGCGCCTGAGCCGGCTTGGCGCCGAATGCATCGAATGCCCGACCATTGAAGTGGTTGCGCCGGAAAGCTGGCAAGCGCTCGACCGGGCTTTGGAAATGTTAAACACCTACCAATGGCTTGTCTTTACCAGCGTCAACGGCGTCCAATTCTTTTTTGACCGCCTTTTTAAAAAGGGTTTGGATACGCGTGCGCTGGGTCATTTAAAGACAGCCGCCATTGGACCTGTAACAGCTCAGCGCATGCGCCAACTCGGCTTGAACACCGACATCATGCCCGAAAGCTATCGAGCGGAATCTGTCGTTGAAGCTTTTTCGAAACAGGCGATCAAAGGCGCAAAGGTGCTGCTGCCACGCGCAAAAGAAGCGCGTCCGGTGCTGCCGTTAGAACTCGAACGCATGGGTGCCAAAGTCGATGAGGTGACCATCTATCAGACCATCCAGAGTGCTGAAGGGAGCAAAGCGCTTATCGAACAATTGCATTTGGGCCGCATCGATATGGTGACATTCACCAGTTCATCGACAGTCCGGAATTTCAAAGCACTTCTCCCGGAAGAAAGCATCGATGCGCTTATGGCGTCGGTTACCGTAGCCAGCATCGGCCCAATAACTGCCGAAACGGCTGAATCCCAGGGCCTCAAGGCTGAAATCGTCGCCGAAGAGTACACCATTGATGGTTTGTGCAACGCCATTGTCGAGCATTACAGCGCTTCCACTTCGTAGAAGTGGTTTCAAAACCTCCCCTCGGCCCCAATATCGGCGTTGGGGAAAAACGTTTAATCCTCGAAATACCCGATGTATTCCTGCGGTTAAACGTATTTTCCCCGCCTTGATCTTGGATC